>NZ_QXJB01000018.1:0-2583 GCF_003598705.1 Exiguobacterium sp. RIT452 | reverse complement strand
CCATGCTTCCACCCGTGACCTATCTACCTCATCGTCTCTGAGGGGTCTTTCTTGATTACTCAAAGGGAAATCTCATCTTGGAGGGGGCTTCATGCTTAGATGCTTTCAGCATTTATCCCGTCCGCACGTAGCTACCCAGCGATGCTCCTGGCGGAACAACTGGTACACCAGCGGTGCGTCCATCCCGGTCCTCTCGTACTAAGGACAGCTCTCCTCAAATTTCCTGCGCCCACGACGGATAGGGACCGAACTGTCTCACGACGTTCTGAACCCAGCTCGCGTACCGCTTTAATGGGCGAACAGCCCAACCCTTGGGACCTACTCCAGCCCCAGGATGCGATGAGCCGACATCGAGGTGCCAAACCTCCCCGTCGATGTGGACTCTTGGGGGAGATCAGCCTGTTATCCCCAGGGTAGCTTTTATCCGTTGAGCGATGGCCCTTCCATGCGGAACCACCGGATCACTAAGCCCGACTTTCGTCCCTGCTCGACTTGTAGGTCTCGCAGTCAAGCTCCCTTCTGCCTTTGCGCTCTACGAATGATTTCCAACCATTCTGAGGGAACCTTTGGGCGCCTCCGTTACTGTTTAGGAGGCGACCGCCCCAGTCAAACTACCCGCCTGACACGGTCCTCCAGCCGGATGACGGCTGCGAGTTAGAGACTCTATGCATGAAGGGCGGTATCCCAAGGGTGACTCCTCCGAAGCTGGCGCTCCGGTCTCGACGTCTCCCGCCTATCCTGTACATCATGCACAAAGCCTCAATATCAGGCTGTAGTAAAGCTCCATGGGGTCTTTCCGTCCTGTCGCGGGTAACCTGCATCTTCACAGGTACTATGATTTCACCGGGTCTCTCGTTGAGACAGTGCCCAAATCGTTACGCCTTTCGTGCGGGTCGGAACTTACCCGACAAGGAATTTCGCTACCTTAGGACCGTTATAGTTACGGCCGCCGTTTACTGGGGCTTCGGTTCAAAGCTTCGCTTGCGCTAACCCATCCCCTTAACCTTCCAGCACCGGGCAGGCGTCAGCCCCTATACGTCATCTTGCGATTTAGCAGAGACCTGTGTTTTTGCTAAACAGTCGTTTGGGCCTATTCACTGCGGCTCTACTCATGTAGAGCGTCCCTTCTCCCGAAGTTACGGGACCATTTTGCCGAGTTCCTTAACGAGAGTTATCCCGCGCGTCTTAGAATTCTCATCCCGCCTACCTGTGTCGGTTTACGGTACTGGCACCTTCCACCTCACTAGAGGCTTTTCTTGGCAGTGTGAAATCGTGACCTTCGTCCCTACGGGACTCCGCATCGTTCCTCGACTTTGGTGCCTGACGGATTTGCCAATCAGACGGTCTCGAAACTTACACATGCACTTCCATCCGCATGCGTCACTATCCTCCTGCGTCCCCCCATTGTTCAAACGGTGGATCGGTGGTACAGGAATATCAACCTGTTATCCATCGCCTACGCCTTTCGGCCTCGGCTTAGGTCCAGACTAACCCTGAGCGGACGAGCCTTCCTCAGGAAACCTTGGGCTTTCGACGGAGGGGATTCTCACCCCTCTTTTCGCTACTCACACCGGCATTCTCACTTCCAAACGCTCCACTGCTCCTTACGGTACAGCTTCACAGCGGTTTGGAACGCTCCCCTACCATTCCTTACGGAATCCGCAGCTTCGGTGGTATGTTTAGCCCCGTTACATTTTCGGCGCGGCGCCACTCGACTAGTGAGCTATTACGCACTCTTTGAATGGTGGCTGCTTCTAAGCCAACATCCTAGCTGTCTAGGCAGCGCCACATCCTTTTCCACTTAACATACACTTTGGGACCTTAGCTGGCGGTCTGGGCTGTTTCCCTCTTGACTACGGATCTTATCACTCGCAGTCTGACTCCCGAGTATAAGTTGCCGGCATTCGGAGTTTAACTGAATTCGGTAACCCTGTGGGGGCCCCTAGTCCAATCAGTGCTCTACCTCCGGAACTCTCAACCTCGAGGCTAGCCCTAAAGCTATTTCGGGGAGAACCAGCTATCTCCAGGTTCGATTGGCATTTCACCGCTACCCACACCTCATCCCCGCACTTTTCAACGTGCGTGGGTTCGGACCTCCAGTCAGTGTTACCTGACCTTCATCCTGGACATGGGTAGATCACCTGGTTTCGGGTCTACGACAACGCACTATGGCGCCCTATTCAGACTCGCTTTCGCTACGGCTCCGCCTCATCAGCTTAACCTCGCGCGCTATCGTAACTCGCCGGTTCATTCTACAAAAGGCACGCCATCACCCATTAACGGGCTCTGACTACTTGTAGGCATACGGTTTCAGGATCTATTTCACTCCCCTTCCGGGGTGCTTTTCACCTTTCCCTCACGGTACTGGTTCACTATCGGTCACTAGGGAGTATTTAGCCTTGGGAGATGGTCCTCCCGGATTCCGACGGGGTTTCACGTGTCCCGCCGTACTCAGGATCCACTCTGGAGGGAAAACAGTTTCAGCTACAGGGCTGTCACCTTCTTCGGCCGACCTTTCCAGGTCGTTCACCTACTGTCTTCCTTTTTGACTCCGTATAGAGTGTCCTACAACCCCGGAGAGCA
>NZ_QXJB01000017.1:0-5562 GCF_003598705.1 Exiguobacterium sp. RIT452 | reverse complement strand
TGCCGGGTACGTTTTGTCGTAATCTTTTTCATTGTAGCTGTTGAACGCCAGCAACAGTTGATCGATATGAACCTTGAGTCCTTCTTCCAAGTCTTTCGACTTCAGGCGTCCCTCTGTTGCTGCATCCAGGAAGGCGGCTTGTTCGACGCGGTACTCATCCAGTTCCTGAACGGCCATGTCGCGTGCTTCCTCATCTTTTGCACCGGTCGCTTTGACATAATCGACGAAGTAACCGATGTGGCTCGACCAAATTTTCTTGAACTCTTGGGCCGCTTCGCTGCCGTAGACAGAACCGATCGATGCTGTCAGGTCATCCGTGTTCTCACCAAGCGCTCCTGCTGCTGCATCGAAGTCTTTTGCTCCGTCAATCCCTTTTTGCATCGCCAGAACGGCCAGTGCGGCGTGTTCCGAGAAGTTTCGGTTTAAGCCGGCACGAAGGTCAGCCGCTGGTGTATCGACTTTCGTATTTTTGAATTTGTCCGGGTATTGATCGACGATGGCACCGGATAAGCCTTCTCCTACCATGTACATGTGCTCGATGGCGATACGGAGATTGCTGTAGGCGGCGTCATAATCACCGGCGACATAACTGTCAAATGACGTCAGCAATTGCGTGATGTGAACTTTTAATCCACCTTCTAAATCCGCTGCTTTCAGGCGGCCTTCCGTTGCTTTGTCGAGGAAGGCGGCTTGTTCGACGCGGTATTCATCGAGTTCTTTTAACGCTTTTTGTTTGGCGTCTTCATCTTTGGCACCAGTCGCTTTGACGTAATCGACGAAGTAACCGATGTGGCTCGCCCAAATTTCTTTGAAGGCTTCGCCCGCTTCATCCCCGTAGACAGATCCGACAGCGGCGGATAAGTCATCCGTGTTTTGGTTTAAAGCACCTGCTGCTTGTTCGAAGTCTTCTTTTCCATCGATACCTTTTTGCATCGCGACGACTGCTAAAAACGCGTGTTCAGATAAAAGCTGATCAAGCGTCGCTCGCAAATCCGATGCGGGAGAAGAGACATCCAAAGAGACTTTACCCGAGCTGTGCGACATCTTGCTGTGATCTTCATGACCATGGGCACTGACGCCTGCTGCTGGAATCAATAATGCGGCACTGAGTGGGACGGCGAGATACGACTTTTTCATCTTCATCTTGTGAACACCCCTTTATTTTTTTGGACTACACACAGATAACGTAAGAAGTTCACAAATAGTTTTCTTTTTTTACATTTTTTATTTTAAATATTTTTTATCTCAAACTATTCACGAGATCGAACTAAAAAAAAGCATCTTTCTGCATGAGCGCAGCAAGATGCTTTTTCCTTAATGATGATGACCGCTGTTCCCGTTTTCCGGTTGCGCACCGTCTTGTAACATTTTAAGATCTGCCTTGGAAAGTTCACCGATGATAAACTGTTTCGTCGGCATGATCATCGTACTGTTAACACCCGCATGAACCTTCACATAATACAGTCCTGATTTTGGCAACGCCTTTTGAATGGAGTAAACCCCATTTTTTTCTGTTTCAGCCGGTTCCATACTGTATGTCAGCGTCCCGTCCGCCTTCCAAATCTCGAAGTGAACAAAGTCGACCTGACTGAGTTGTTTTTCATTTTGCCAGACCGTCGCTTTGAACGTATGACTTTCCCCTTCTTGATCCGGTTGCTTGTTTTTCGGCAGTTCCAGCTGTACCGACAGCGGCTCGGCGACCGCGTACTGATCTGCCGCATCCGATGCCACCGTACATCCTGTTAAAGCACTGCCCGATATGATACTGATGAATACGCCCAGTCCAATTACGTGTTTACGCATTTAAAAACCTCCTGACGGCCGGAATCCGTCGAATGATGAAGAAATCGGCCAGCCAAACAACGATTAATGACAGACCGACGAGCGGGAACAGCAGACCAAGCACAATCAAAACAACAATAAACCACTTGACCGATTTCGCCGGCGGTCCTTTCGGTGCGCCCATCCCTTTGCCCGGTTTTCGTTTGAACCACAGATAAAAGCCGCTGACGGCGACTAAGATGATCCCAAGACAAATCAGCAAACTGATCAACTGATTGACCAAACCAAATTCCGTTCCTTTGTGTAAAGTAATCCCGAGTGCAACGACTTTACCGACAAGGCCGTAGTTGTCAAAACGATAGTCTGCCAAGACGGCACCCGAGTATTGATCGAGATGGATCGTCGCTTCGTCCTCCGCTTTCGCCGGATAAGCCGATAGCGTATAAACCCCTGTCGGATCGCTTGGAATACTGATCGTATAGCTCGGGTCCATGCCTTGTTGTTTCGCAATCGACACGATATCGTCAATCGACGCCGGCACCAGCCCTTCGACATTTGATTTCGGCACGTCGAGCGTTTCCGCCGCCCAAGGAACTTCCGCCACATCTTTTGTTTGAACGGCTGACACCGGTGCCTCGCCTCCCCAGATCGATGGTGGATAACCAAGCCCTTGGTTGGTCGCAAGCGACTGGAAGTTAGTACCCCAAAAACCGGACCACGGAAGACCCGTCAAGATCAGGAACAGCATCCCGGCCGTAATCCAAAACGCCGGGACGGCATGCAAATCGCGCCGGAAGATCTTTTTTCCTTGCCGTACGCGTGGAATGAAGACTCCTGACCAACCGGTTGTTTTGTTGCGCGGGAACCACAAGAACAATCCTGTCACAATCAAGACGATTGCCCAACACGCAACCAGTTCGACGATGCGGTCACCAATCGTCCCGGCCATCAGCTCACCGTGAATCTCTTCAATTTTATTCATGATTCGGTCGTCATCCGCCAATTCACCGATGATTTTCCCAGTGTAGGGATTGACGAACACAGTCGCTGACGCAGCAGCTGTCGCAATCTTCACTTCGCTGGACCGGTCGTCGGATTCCCCCGGCCGGTATTTCGTGATGCTTGCGTCCGGATATTTCGCTTTGACCGCATTGATTTGTTCTGTCGCCGACATCCGTTCGTCTTGCGGTGTGACCTCATAATAGTGTTGATATAAGTTCTGTTCGATTTGCGGTTTGAATAAATAAACCGATCCGGTCACAGCCAGCATGACAAGGAACGGTGCAAAGATAATACCGGCATAGAAATGCCACCGCCAAACCGTTCGGTAGAAGGAAGACGCTGTCTGTTTCGCCGACTTGGCTTGCGTCGATGATTCCGTAGATTCCATTTGATTCATATACTTTCCTCGATTCCTGACATTAATATTTCAGTAACTTACCTAGTTTAGCGCACGCGATGACGAAACAAAAGAACATGAGGCGGAATCTACCGCCCCATGCTGCTTCTTAATGATGATCTGCACCATGTCCGTCATGTGTTGCCGGTGCCTGCGACTGATATATCGCTTGTGCCTGCTCAAGCTCTGCTTCTGAAACGTCTCCCACCTGAACGAGTGACTTCGGTGTATAGACTTTTTCACCCACATGGACCATCCCGTTCACGACGTAGACGCCTGATTTTTTAAACGGAATGCTGCTTACGTAATGCCCCTCTTTATTTTCCGTTTCAAACGTCTCCGTGTCCTCACTTCCAATCGGCGTGACTTGTACATGGACGACATCAATATCTTGCGGATTCTCAATTTCGACAGCGACCGTCGTGCGTGTATCGGCTGCGATTTTTTCAGGTGCGTACAGTCCAACCTTCATTATCGGCGGTGCTGCTTTCGTTTCAAACTGGCATCCGGCGAGTAAAAGGACACTGCCGATCAATGCTCCTATCATGAACAGTCGTTTCATGCAGCTACCCCCTGACTTTTGTTGCGACGACGGCTAAAGATCAACAAATCGAGTACGATGATGGCAATGACCGACAAGGCGGCAAGCGGCATCGTCAAGCTGATCAGTAAAATTAAACCGGCCACAATTTTTTGAACACGTTGGTCGACGGCACGTTTCGGAGCGGTTAACTTTCCGGCTCCGTTCCGGCGTTTCCACCACAAGACGACTGAGCTGACAACGATGAAAATCAAGCCGAGACAAAGCGCCAGCCCCACCAGTTGATTCAACAGACCAAATAGCTTCCCTTCATGGAAACCGATCCCCATCGAAATCATTTTCGCAAGCAGTCCATAATCAGCAAACGTCACGCTCGATAACACTGTCCCTGAATATTGATCCAGGTGCATCGTCTTTTCGTTCATCGGATTACTGTGTAAGGATGAGATTGTATACACGCCTTGTTCCCCTTGTGGGAGCGTGATTTGATACGGTTTGACGATGCCCAGTTGTTTCGCCTCGGCATCGGCTTCCGATACGCTCATCGTCAGGGGCTTCGCCGGTCCGGAAGTCGGCACGACATCATTTTGTGTCGCCCATGGTATGTCTGTCGCAATGTCTTTTGTGACGATTTGTGACGTCAAGGTCTCATCCGGTCCAAACGCATATTGCGGGAAGTTCGAGTTGGTTTTCGTCGCGACGGTATTGATCCATTCTCCGGCAACACCAGACCAAGCGAGACCGGAACCGATGATGAGGACAAGACCAAGCGTCGACCAGACGGCAACCGAACCGTGAAGGCCTTTCCAAAAATTACGCGATCCGTTCTTCTTTTTGAAAGACGGAAAAAACACCCGTTTGAAGCTTCCCTGTTCGCCGCGCGGCCAAAAGAGATATGTACCGGTAATCAATAAAATGATGGCCCAACTTGCTGCAAGCTCGACGAGCAGATTGCCGACTTTCCCGGCAAACAACTCACCGTGAATCGTTTTGATGAAGCCAAGCGGACCTTCACCCACCCGCTTACCCGTTACTTCTGCCGTATACGGATCCACATAGACGAATCCGGCTTCTTCACCAAACATCGCCCCCATCCGTGTTGTTCGGTCAGCTTCTTCAAATTGCCCGATGGACGAAACCGTCGCTTCCGGGTATTTCTCTGTCACGGCCTGCACTTGTTTTTCTAAAGCAACACGTTCCCCGGACCCTTCGGTAAAGACCATTTCGCTGTAAAGCCTGTCTTCAATCTGTGGTTTAAATAAGTAAATCGACCCCGTGACGGCAAGAATAATAAAAATAGGTGCAAAAATAATGCCTGCATAAAAATGCCACCGCCACATCGATTGGTACCAACTCCGCTGTTGTTTCGGAGTTTGATTCCGTCCCTTCATCATGAATCCCCCTTATCCCCTAAAAAATATGTCCACCTTGTGAACACAGGATAAGTATAAGCGTTTACATGACACGCAGACCGGTGCCACTATGGCGATTTTTTGCCAATCCGGTGATATCTCTGCGTATTAATTAAGTGAGATTATGAGTTCTTTCTCCACAATTACTTCATAGCTTCCATATGATAGTACTTACTTTTTCTACAAGTTCCCTAAATGATTTTGAAATCTTTTCATATTTTTTAATCTTTTTTAAATCCAAACGAAATCCGGATGCGTATGCTGTTCAGAACGATGAGGAAATGAATTACCAAATTGGTTAAAATACACACCCAAATTTGAGAGGATGAGACAAAATGAAAAACACGAAAAAATTCGCAGCAACAGCAATGGCAGCAGCACTCGTATTACCAGGAACAGCAGCATTCGCTTCTGGTGGCGGAGATGAA
>NZ_QXJB01000016.1:0-13978 GCF_003598705.1 Exiguobacterium sp. RIT452 | reverse complement strand
GTTATGTGAAACGTCAGATTGTTCTGATTATTGGAGGAGTCATTGACATGACACCTCCTGCTTGTTACCATAACATCAATATTCTTTTATAGAAGAGAAAGCGAGTGGATAACATGTGGGAGAACAAATTTGCTAAAGAAGGCTTGACGTTTGATGACGTCTTGCTCGTACCACGTCGATCAAGTGTCTTACCGCGAGATGTTGATTTGTCTGTAACGTTATGTGAAGGCATTACTTTAAACATTCCTTTAATCAGTGCTGGAATGGATACTGTCACAGAAGCTCCGATGGCGATTGCCATGGCCCGTCAAGGCGGTCTTGGTGTCATTCACAAGAACATGTCAATGGAAGATCAAGCGGAGCACGTCGACCGCGTCAAACGTTCTGAGAATGGTGTCATCACGAATCCGTTTTATCTCACTCCGGAACGACAAGTCTATGATGCTGAATATCTTATGAGTAAGTATCGCATCTCAGGTGTTCCCATCGTCAACAATGAAACGGAACGGAAGCTTGTTGGTATTTTGACGAACCGTGATCTCCGTTTTGTAAAAGATTACTCGACAGTCATCGAGACGGTCATGACAACGGACGAACTCGTGACTGCGAAAGTCGGAACGTCACTGCAAGAGGCAGAGCAAATTCTCCACAAACATCGGATTGAAAAGTTACCACTCGTTGATGAGAACGGTGTTTTAAAAGGATTGATTACGACAAAGGATATTGAAAAAGTTGAACAATATCCACATGCAGCAAAAGATTCATTAGGTCGCTTGCTTGTTGCCGCAGCGGTCGGTGTGACAAAAGATGCTTCGGTTCGCGCGAAGTTCCTTGTTGATGCAGGTGTTGACGCATTGGTCGTCGATACAGCACACGGTCATTCTGAAGGGGTTCTCGTGAAAGTACGTGAACTGCGGGACGAATATCCGAACTTGCCGATCATTGCCGGAAACGTAGCAACAGCAGAAGCGACACGTGATTTGATTGAGGCTGGTGCATCGGTCATTAAAGTTGGGATTGGTCCTGGATCGATCTGTACGACACGTGTTGTTGCAGGTGTGGGTGTTCCACAAATCACAGCAGTCTTTGATTGTGCGACAGAAGCCCGTAAACACGGCATCTCGATCATCGCAGACGGCGGAATCAAGTATTCGGGTGACATCGTCAAAGCTCTCGCAGCAGGTGGACACGCTGTCATGCTGGGAAGTTTGCTGGCTGGTGTAGAGGAAAGCCCGGGCGAGATGGAAATCTATCAAGGACGTCAGTTCAAGACGTACCGTGGTATGGGTTCTGAGGCGTCCATGAAACGTGGCAGTCAGGATCGTTACTTCCAGGAAGCGGACAAAAAGTTTGTCCCGGAAGGAATCGAAGGTCGTGTCGCCTATCGTGGTAAACTCGGAGATTCTGTTTATCAGCTTGTCGGAGGGATTCGTTCAGGTATGGGATACTGTGGTTCGGCTTCGCTTGAAGAATTACGTGAAGAGACACAATTCATCCGCATGACAGGAGCTGGCTTGCAAGAAAGTCACCCGCATGATATTCAAATTACAAAAGAAGCATCGAATTATACACGTCAATGATTCAAAAACCCTGTCGACCTTTATCGGTCGCAGGGTTTTTTTGTGGATAAACATGTGGATAACCTCATTGTAACTGCCAAGCGGCCACCAGTTCAGCGAGTCCTTGTTCCAGGTGTTGTTCCGTGACACTCGCAAAACCGAGGACGATCTGTGGATGAATTGTGGATAACGGCAGTTGGGCATAATCCGATAATCCGTACACTTGAATCGAAGCGTCCTTCGCCCGTTGAAGCAATTCCTGTTCACTCATCCCGTTTGAGACGGACAGCACGACATGGAGTCCGGCACTTTCACCCGTCAATCGTAAAAACGGAATATCACGTAACGCATGGACGACGACATCGAGCTTCCGGCGGTAAATCTTCCGCATCCGGTTCAAATGTTTCTCGAAGTCTCCTTCTTTCATAAATCGCGTTAAAATCGTTTGGTCAAAACGGGACACACTGCATGTATAGTACGGAAACTCCGTCTGATACCGCTCGAGTAAAAGCCGCGGTAAGACCATGTACCCGATCCGCAATGAAGGCATCAATGATTTCGAAAACGTACTGACATAAATCACACGGTCGCTGTCCATACTATGCAAGGAAGGGATCGATTTCCCGGTGTATCGGAATTCGCTGTCATAATCATCCTCGATGATGTAACGATTTGCTGATTCCGACGCCCAGTTCAACAGTTGCCGTCGTCGGTTGACTGATAAAATACTGCCGGATGGAAACTGATGGGCCGGCGTGACATACATGACATCGGCCGAACTTTGAATCAGAGAGTGGATCGTTAAACCGTTTTGGTCGACCGGGATTGGAATCGTGGTTCGTTCATGACTTTCAAGTATCAGCCGTGTCGCGTGGTACCCGGGATCTTCGATGCCATAGGTCGTTGTTTTGCCTAATAAAAAGATGATTTGCGGCAATAACTGTTCGACACCGGAGCCGATGATGATCTGTTCCGGCGAACAGACGACACCACGCGAATGATAGAGATAGGTCGCAATTTCAACGCGTAACGGCAAGTCCCCTTGCGGATGACCAAGCGAGACGAGCGATTGATGTTGTTCATCGATGACATCCTTGGCATGTTTTCGCCAACGCGAGAACGGAAACGACGAGCCGTCGATTTTACTCGGATGGAAGTCATAACGCAGAATCGGTTTTTCGGACGTCCGTTGGCTGGTCGGTAACGGCTTTGTTTTGACATAAGCAAGTTCCTCATACGCCAAGACGAAGTATCCTTTGCGTGAAATCGATTCGACATATCCTTCTGCGACCAACTGCTGGTACGCAAGTTCGATCGTCGTTTGACTGAGGTTTAAAAACTGACCGAGTTTTCGTTTTGACGGTAATTTCGTGCCATATGCCAAACGGCCCTCGATGATTTCCTGGCGGATTTGTTGATAGAGCTGTTCGTACAGAGGACGATGGCTTTCCCGTATTAACTCGAACGATAGCATATCCATAAGTTGTCTCCTTTTTACTGACCTGGTTAATTCATCATAAACTGATACTTTTAAAATAGTCAACGAAGAATATACTAGGAACTATCACCGATTAAACATGACATCACTTTTTAGGGGGAGTTCAGAATGATGGAACGGCAACAAGGATCTGATCGTGTTAAAAGAGGAATGGCGGAAATGCAGAAGGGCGGCGTCATCATGGATGTCGTCAACGCGGAACAAGCTAAAATTGCGGAAGCGGCTGGAGCGGTCGCGGTCATGGCACTCGAACGCGTACCGTCCGATATTCGTCGGGATGGCGGCGTCGCCCGGATGGCCGATCCGCTCATTACAGAAGAGGTCTTACAGGCGGTATCGATTCCAGTCATGGCGAAATGCCGAATCGGACATATCGTTGAAGCACGGATCCTTGAGTCAATGGGAGCAGACTTCATTGATGAGAGCGAAGTCCTGACACCGGCGGATGAAGAGTACCATTTGTTGAAATCCGCCTTCACGGTACCGTTTGTCTGCGGGGCACGTGATTTAGGGGAAGCGGCGCGACGGATTGCAGAAGGCGCTGCGATGATCCGGACAAAAGGTGAACCGGGAACCGGTAACGTGGTGGAAGCCGTCCGACATATGCGCAAGATTCAAGCCCAGCTAAATCAAATTCTTCACTCACCGGCGGATGAAGTGATGACCCGTGCAAAAGAGTGGGGAGCACCGTACGAAGTCTTGCAACAGATTCAAGCAGCGGGTCGTCTTCCGGTCGTGAATTTTGCGGCAGGCGGGATTGCGACTCCCGCGGATGCGGCATTGATGATGCATCTCGGGGCAGACGGAGTTTTCGTCGGCTCAGGTATTTTTAAATCGGAGCACCCGGAACGTGTGGCGAAAGCCATCGTTGAAGCGGTGACCTACAAAGATGATTTCGAGCGCATCGCGCATCTGTCGAAGGGACTCGGGACAGCGATGAAAGGAATCGATGTGACGTCGATGCCGTTTGAGGAACGGATGGCACCACGCGGATGGTAATCGGCATCCTGGGTGTTCAAGGAGCAGTTCGCGAACACGAGCAGATTTTGCGGACATTAGACGTGGAGACGGTGGTCGTTAAATCCGTGACCGATCTCGAAGGAATCGATGGATTGGTTTTACCCGGGGGAGAATCCACGACGATGCGCCGGTTGATTGACCGGTACGGATTACTCGATGTCCTGCGGAGCAAAGTCACGACACTGCCGATGTTCGGAACGTGTGCGGGAATGATTTTATTGGCAAGCGAATTGAGTGAAGGACCGGCGCACCTCCAGGCGATTCCAATGACGGTCAGACGCAATGCGTTCGGACGGCAAGTTGATAGTTTTGAAACAATGCTGGCGGTTGAAGGGGTTGGGCAGGATGTCGAAGCTGTTTTCATCCGGGCACCGTACGTCGAGCAGGTCGGAGAAGGGGTCCGGGTGTTAGCGAAGGCGGGAGACGCCATCGTGACCGTCGAAACGAATCTTCACCTGGCCTGCTCCTTTCATCCGGAATTGACGACAGATTCACGCCTGCACCATTATTTCATTCAAAAAATCAACCAATCCCGATCGATTTCAGTATGAGAAGAAGTACGGGAGAAACCGTCAGTTTACGGCTGTCGGTTTCTTTTTTTATGCTACACTGAAAAGACATAACATCATGTGAAGGAGAGGACCGATGAAACGTCTTTTCATGCTTTTTCTGAGTGCGCTCCTGCTGACAGCGGGTTTGTCGCCGATGACGGGCCATGCTGCTGAGCCGCCAGCCATTCAAGCGGAATCTTACATAATGGTTGATGCGGTCACAGGAAAGGTTTTATTGGCAGAGGAGGCTGATTTAGCCTTACCTCCTGCTTCGATGACCAAGTTGATGACACTATATCTCGTGCGTCAACAGATCGAACAAAAAAAACTGTCCTGGAGTCAGACCGTCAAACCGAGTGCCAAAGTATTGAAATTAGCAAAAACGGAAGGGATTGCCCGTCTTCCGATTCGAAAAACGACGTACACAATCCGGGAACTGTACGATGCGGCGCTGATCAAATCAGCAAATGATGCGGCCGTTCTGCTGGCTGAAGTCATGGCGGGAACGGAAATGCAATTCGTCGAACAGATGAATGAGACGGCTGCCTCGCTCGGGATGAAAGACACTGAATACGCCAATGCGTCCGGTCTCGACGCGGTGGATGCGACATTACCGGGTACCAATTTGATGACCGCGATGGATATTGCATTATTGATCATCCGTTACATTCAGGAGTATCCGGACGTTCTGGACGTTACGAAACGTTCGGTCGTCACCATCAATGGAGAGAAAGTCGAGAATTCGAATAAGATGTTGGCCCGTCAACCGTATGCCTATTCGGGCATGCGGGGGATGAAGACGGGAACGACGGATCTTGCCGGGTACTGTTTTGCCAGTGTGGCGACGCGCGGAAATTTGACGCTCGTATCGGTCGTCATGCGAACGACATCCGATAAAGCGCGCTTCACGGAAACAAAAAAATTGTTGGATTACGGTTTTGCGTCCTTTGAACCGTTGACGTATTACGGAAAAGGGGAACAAATCAAACGGGTCTTACCAATCAAAGGAGCAAAACAAGCCCATTATGATGTCGTCACGAAAACCCCACTGTATGTTACCGTCTCGACAAACAAATCGGACCAACGTCCACCGGTCTTTCAGTTTTCAAAAGAACAGGCTCCCTTAAAGCGGGGAGAGGCGATCGGAACGGTCCAGGTCGAAGACGAGGGCTTGTATTTGCCCGGCTTCTCGGTACCTCATGCCGTGTTGTACAGTGCTGAAACGGTTAAACTGGCCAGTTTTCAGACGCGGCTGTTTCGGGCGATTTCGGCCTGGTCCGAAAAAATCAGTCAGGCAATTCATCAACCAACCCTTGTCAATCGTCAAGGGGATAGTGTAAAGTAAAGCTAATCTCATAATGATGTCATGAACGGACCAAGTAAAAGCATTTATTCTGTTAAGAGAGCTAGTGGGTGGTGTGAACTAGTCAGAAGGATACTTTGAATCGAGCCGGATCACACACCTTGCGAACAAGGTGCGGGTACGCCCGTTATCGCGTCTTTAGAGTGGGCTAGTTGAACTAGCAATGAGGGTGGCAACGCGGATCCAGGTGATTCGTCCCTCTTCGGTTTTTGAACCGGAGAGGGATGGATTGCCTTTTTTTATTGAAAAAAAGGAGGAGAAAACATGATTGATATTAAACGATTACGACAGGATTTTGATGCAATTCAAGAAAAACTTGCCCACCGAGGTGAAGATTTGACGGACATGAACCGGTTCATCGAACTCGATGAGAAGCGCCGGGAATTAATTGCAAAAACAGAAGTTCTGAAAGCGGAACGGAATGAAGCGACGAAAAAAATCGCTGAACTGAAACGTAATAAAGAAAACGCCGATGAGGCGATCGCTGCGATGCGTCAAGTCGGGGATCAAGTCAAAGCACTTGATGACGAACTGCGCGAGGTCGAAGCAACACTCAACTTGCTGTTACTCGGGATTCCGAACATTCCTCACGACAGCGTCCCGATCGGTTCTACGGAAGATGATAATGTCGTCATCCGGGAAGTCGGCGACAAGCCAGCCTTTGATTTCGAAGCCGTTCCGCACTGGGATTTGATGGAACAGTTAAAAATCGTCGACGTCGAACGGGCGGGAAAAGTAACGGGAAGCCGGTTCGTCTTTTACCGGGGTGCCGGTGCACGTCTCGAGCGGGCATTGATCAACTTCATGATGGATCTGCATCAGGATAAAAACGGGTACACGGAAATTCTCCCGCCACTCATGGTCAACCGGGACTCAATGACAGGAACAGGACAACTTCCGAAGTTTGAAGAAGATGCCTTTAAAATCGAAGACACGAACTACTTCCTCGTCCCGACGGCAGAAGTACCGGTGACGAACATGCACCGGGACGAAATTCTGTCAGCCGACCAGTTGCCGATTGGTTACGCGGCCTACAGCCAGTGTTTCCGCTCTGAAGCCGGTTCTGCCGGTCGTGATACACGCGGCTTGATCCGCCAACACCAGTTCAACAAAGTCGAACTCGTTCGTTTCGTCAAACCGGAAGAATCATACGAACAGCTTGAACTGTTGACGGCACAAGCAGAAGACGTCTTGAAATTACTCAAATTACCGTATCAGGTCTTAAGCATGTGTACAGTGGATCTTGGTTTTACGGCTGCGAAGAAATATGATATCGAAGTCTGGATGCCGAGCCAAGGGGTGTACCGTGAAATCTCTTCTTGTTCAAACTTTGAAGATTTCCAAGCACGCCGGGCACAAATCCGCTTCCGCCGCGAAGCGAACGCAAAACCGGAATTCGTGCATACGTTAAACGGATCAGCGTTAGCCGTCGGACGGACAGTAGCAGCAATCCTTGAGAATTACCAGCAAGCGGATGGGTCAGTTGTTATTCCAGAAGTGCTTCGTCCATACATGGGTGGTCTTGAAGTGATTCAAGCGTAAGTAGGGAAGGGGGATTTCCCCCTTCTGATTTTTTAAAAAGTTTTTTTAGAAAAAGGCTTTACACAGGAAATCCAAGATGCTATTATAATTTATGTCAGGAAGGCGCTTGTGCAACACAACGCTCGATTATAAGTACGGAGGCGTACTCAAGTGGTTTAAGAGAACGGTCTTGAAAACCGTCAGGCGGCGAAAGCCGTGCGTGGGTTCGAATCCCACCGCCTCCTCCATTTCTTTTTTTTTTACCTGAAAACTACATATAACTTGGAGGCGTACTCAAGTGGTTTAAGAGAACGGTCTTGAAAACCGTCAGGCGGCGAAAGCCGTGCGTGGGTTCGAATCCCACCGCCTCCTCCACTTCTTTTTTTTTACCTAAAATTACATTTAACATGGAGTCGTACCCAAGCCCGGCTGAAGGGGACGGACTCGAAATCCGTTAGGGGTCGCAAGGCCCGCGTGGGTTCGAATCCCACCGACTCCGCTTATATAAGCATCCTACCTGTTGGGTAGGGTGCTTTTTTGTTGATTCGATCAGACACTGCATGCTATGTTTTCCTACATCCGAAAAGGAAAAAGGAGAAACCATCATGATGATTACGAAACACATGCTACTCACACACTATCAAGAGACACTCGACTTCGTTCGGGGGCTTGAACACATATCGGAAGATGCCTGGCGGACACCGTATGCTGAAGGAAAATGGACGGTCGCTGAAATCGTCGGACATTTGTCACCTTGGGACCGGTTCATCGTCGCGGAACGTTTACCGTATGTCTTGGCGGATGAACCGTTCCGTGTGACGCCGGACAGTCAGGCAGTCAACGAAGAAGCAGCGAAGATGAGCCGGGAACAGCAACGGATTTTAACGATTGATGAATTTTTAGTCAGCCGTGACCGCTTGCGTATTGCCGTCGACTTGATTCCGGAAGACCGGTTAACGGATACGTTTACGTCAAAAGGCAAAACGATTTCACTGCTTGATTTTTTAGGGGCAATGATGCAACACGACCTTCATCATCAAGCGCAAATTAAACAAGTCACCGCTTGATAAAAAAAGCCCGTTGACGGATTCGTCAGCGGGCTTTTGTATTAGCGGACTTTCGCAGCTCGGGCAACTTCAAGTTGCTTGTCGATTTTTGATAAAATCCGTTCGATTGATTCCGGCTCGTTTAACAGATCGTACTCATCGATCGACAAACGGAGGACAGGACAGATCGTAAAGTTGTTGATCCAGTTCGTGTAGCGCTCATACATCTCTTCCCAATACTCGATTGGTGTTTGTTGTTCCATCTCGCGTCCACGGAGACGAATCCGCTCCAAGACCTGTTCGAATGAACCTTCAAGATAAATCAACAAATCCGGATGTGGGAAGAACGGCGTCATGACCATTGCGTCAAAGAGACTTGAGTAAGTTTCGTAGTCTGTTGGTGACATCGTCCCTTTTTCGAAATGCATTTTTGCAAAGATGCCTGTATCTTCGTAAATCGAGCGATCCTGGATGAATCCGCCGCCGTATTGGAAGATTTTCTTTTGTTCCTTAAATCGTTCCGCTAAGAAATAGATCTGTAAGTGGAAGCTCCACCGCTCGAAATCATGGTAGAATTTATCGAGGTAAGGGTTCGTATCGACTTTTTCAAGAGATGTCCGGAAACCAAGTGAGTCTGCTAGACCGTTCGTGATCGTCGATTTCCCGATACCGACCATTCCGCCGATCGTGATGACGGCGTCTGCCGGGATATTGTACTTTTCGCGTAACTTCGAGTTCATGCGTGGTTCGCTCCTTCATATAATTCATTGCGGATCTTTGTCAGGACATATTCCAAATCTTCCGGACGTTTGACGAAGTCCAGTTCATCCCCGTTAAAACGGATGACTTTGACTTCCGGGTGTTTGGCTTGATAATCCGTGACGAACGTTTCGTAGTCGGCTGCCAATTGCTCGAGATAAGCCCGTGACATGTTTTCTTCGATCTCACGCCCTCGTAACGCAACACGTTTCATTAACGTATCGATGCTCGCATCCAAATAGATGACGGCATCCGGTTTTGGCATATCCGTCGTCAGGATCGAGTAGATTTGTTCGTATTTATCGAGGTGTTCGACTTTTAGAGAACGATGGGCAAAAATGAGATTCTTAAAGATATGATAATCAGCGACGACAGAGCGTTGCTTGCTGAGATAGTGACGTTCGATATCATCGAGTTGCTTAAAGCGATTACACAGGAAGAACATTTCCGTTTGGAAACTCCATTCTTCGATGTCTTCATAGAACTTTCCAAGAAAGGGATTTTCTTCGACGATTTCGCGTAACATAGAAAATGAGAAATGATGACTGATGGCGTTCGCAAGTGAAGTTTTGCCAACACCAATTGGTCCTTCAACCGTTATGAACATATTCAATTACCCTCCGTTCAGCAAAGTGCAATTTATATTTTAGCACAAAGAAGCGGCACCTGCTGAAGTTTCAGCGGGAGAATTTTTGTAAAGATAGGAAGTGTGAAGATGGAACGGCATGAACACTATATGCGCCTTGCAATCGAGGAAGCAAAAAAAGCAGCATTGATTGGAGAAGTTCCGATTGGGTGTGTCATCGTCAAGGGAGATGAGGTGATTGCTTCCGGTTACAACCACCGGGAAACGAATCATCAAGCGACCGCACATGCAGAACTGCTGGCGATTGAAGAAGCATGTGAAAAGCTGGCCAACTGGCGTCTTGAAGGATGCGAACTCTATGTGACACTCGAACCTTGTCCGATGTGTGCCGGGGCGATCATGTTGTCGCGGATCGAACATGTCATCTTTGGTGCGGTTGATCCAAAGGGCGGATGCTGTGGCACCTTGATGAATCTCGTTCAAGATGAACGGTTTAATCATGTGTCGCAATTGACCGGTGGTGTTCTCGAACAAGAGTGTGGCGAGATGCTGACGTCTTTTTTCCGGGAGCTCCGTGCGAAAAAGAAACAACAGAAACGGGCAATGGGTTGCAACGAAACGAATGAAACAGTATAATGAAAAAGCACTCGAAACAAGTGCCACTAAAATACGATAAACCATTTGCCGTGCTAGGTGGGGATGTAGCGGTTCCCTGTCACTCGCAATCCGCTATAGCGAGACTGAATTCCATATCGAGGGATAGGATTGGTGTGGTCTGCCTTACGTAAGTAGCGTTGACGTCTGAGTCCTGCGCAACAGATACCCATGAATCAGGTCAGGTCCGGAAGGAAGCAGCCTTAAGTGGTGCTCTCTGTGTGCCGCGGGAGTGCTTGGACTGAGCAGGCTGCGTGAGTAACGCATGTTGAACCTATTTCAGAATATGGTGCGCGGCAGTTTAATTTTAGATAACAAGTCTACAGCCGGTTTCGGTTGTAGACTTTTTTAGGTAGAATAGAACCAGGATCATAAAAAGAGGAGGCGCAAATTTGGCCTATCAAGCATTATATCGTGTGTACCGCCCTCAGCGTTTTGATGAAGTCGTCGGACAAGCCCATATCACCCGGACGATTCAAAATGCCTTGATGGAACAACGGATGTCGCATGCATATCTGTTTTCTGGACCACGCGGGACAGGAAAAACCAGTCTGGCTAAAATCATTGCCAAGGCAATCAACTGTGAACAAGCACCTGTAAACGAACCGTGTAACGAGTGTCCGACATGTCGGGCGATTACGGAAGGATCAAGTCCGGACGTCTTTGAAATCGATGCGGCTTCAAACAACGGTGTCGATGAAATCCGGGAAATCCGGGATAAGGTCAAATATCCACCATCTGAAGCGGCGTACAAAGTCTACATCATTGATGAAGTGCATATGTTGTCGACAGGTGCATTTAACGCCTTGCTGAAAACACTTGAAGAACCCCCTGCCCACGCCATCTTCATTTTGGCGACGACAGAACCCCATAAAATCCCGGCGACGATTATCTCACGCTGTCAGCGGTTTGACGTCAAACGGCACGAAGTCGATCAATTGATAGAGCGGATGCAGTACATCTTATCGGATCAAACGATCGGTTATACCGAAACCGCTTTACGGCTCATTGCCCGGGCAGCGGATGGCGGGATGCGGGATGCCTTGAGTCTGCTCGATCAGGCGGTCGCTTTCTCCAATGGAGATTTAAATGATGATGCCGTGCTGGAAGTGACGGGTGCCGTAGAGGATGAAGCGTTACTTGCTGTCGCCAACGCCCTGCATGCCCATCAAGTCGATCAGCTTTTACAGACGCTGGAACAGATGCAACGCGCGGGGAAAGACTTGAAACGGTTCGTTGAGGATTTGGTCTTTTTCTACCGGGATACCTTACTCCTGAAAGCTTCTCCGACGGCGGTTGATCTGCTGGAGCGGGCACGACCGACAGCGGAATTCAAAACATTCGTCGAGACGATTGAGACGGAAACCTGCTTCCATATCATCGAGCAGTTGCATGACTGTCAACAGCAGATGCGGTTGACGAATCATCCGCGTGTCCTCGTTGAGATTGCCTTCATTCAGATTGCCGAACAGGGACGGACAACCGGACAGATCGTTCAATCCTTGCAACAGGAAGTTCGTGAACTGAAAGAACAGATGCATCAATTAAAAGTCACGGGAGTTCCGGCAGCTGAGAATACACCTGCACAGCCCGTCAAACGGAAACAAGCGCGACCGACTGTACGAATTGCCAAGGAGCGGATCCGTCAGATGTTGAGTCGGGCGGAAAAAGCCCAGCTGCTTGAGATTCAGGAACGCTGGGATGCGATCTTGAAGTTGATTCTTAAGCAGGACGGTCCCATTTATTCCTTGGTGCATGAAAGTAAACCGGTTTTATGTTCAGCCGATACGTTATTGATTGAGTTTGATAACGGTAAAGGATGGCATTTCGAACAAGTCATGACCAATGAACGCACACGTTTCGTCATCGAAGAGGCGTTGTTTGAAGTCTGCGGAGTCAAACGTGAAATTCTTGCGATTCTCGATAACGATTGGAAAGAACTCAAAGCAGAGTTTGTTGCGAAACGAAATAGTAGTAATATAGAAGAGAAAGAAGTGGCAGTCGAATCGGAAGAAGATCGATTGTTGTCCGAGACGTTGGGACGATTTGGTGATATCGTAGAATTCGAAGACTAATTTCATTAGAGGAGGAACAATTATGCGCGGTATGGGAAACATGAACAATATGATGAAACAGATGCAAAAGATGCAAAAAGATATGGCGAAAGCCCAAGAAGAGTTAAAAGACCTTACGGTGACAGGTACAGCTGGTGGAGAAATGGTATCAGTTGTAGCAGATGGGCACAAAAATATCATCGATGTCATCATTAAAGAAGAAGTCGTTGATCCGGACGATGTGGAAATGATTCAAGACCTCGTACTTGCTGCGACGAATGACGCTTTGAAAAAGGTGGATGAACTCGTGTCGAGCAAGATGGGTAAATTTACACAAGGGATGAACATGCCGGGAATGTTTTAAACTGTAGGAGGAAACGACGTGCAATATCCTGAAGCGATCAGCCGCTTGATTGAAAGTTTCACGAAGTTACCGGGGATTGGTCCGAAAACGGCTGTTCGTCTCGCGTTTCATGTCTTGGATATGGAAGAAGACGATGTGTTGATGTTCGGTAAAGCCCTGGTGAGTGCGAAACGTGATATTTCGTACTGTAGCATCTGTGGGAACATTACAGATAAAGATCCATGTTATGTCTGTTCAGACAAGCACCGTAACCGGACAATCGTTTGTGTTGTCCAAGATTCGCGTGATGTCATTGCAATGGAAAAGATGCGTGATTACCAAGGGTTGTATCATGTCCTCCACGGCGCAATCAGTCCAATGGAAGGAATCGGTCCTGAAGATATTAACGTATCGAGTCTATTAACACGTCTGCAAGCGGACGAAGGCATTACAGAGATCATTTTGGCAACGAATCCGAACATCGAAGGGGAAGCGACAGCAATGTATTTGTCGCGCTTACTGAAACCGACCGGAATTCGTGTCACACGTATTGCACACGGTTTGCCTGTCGGAGGCGATCTGGAGTATGCGGATGAAGTCACTCTATCGCGTGCCATGGAGGGAAGACGCGAGTTATGAGTTGGTTTCGAAAAAAAATCCGAGCCGAATACGATGAACGTTTCCTTCAAGAACTGGCGCAAGCAAAAGAGAACTATCTGATGAAACGACATTTACTTGAAATCAGTTATGATGATCACGGGGATCTTGAGGCGCAAATGAAGCTGGCCGAATCCTTGTACTTCTTTTATATAAGAGAAGCAAAACAAAGACGGGTTTCATTAACCACGTTAAGATCGTGATCAATAGGACGAAGAGAGGCTGTTGCCCGCACAAGGGTCAGTCTCTTTTTCTTTTTTTAAATTAGTTTTGAAAAAGTGTTGTCAGGCTGTAATTATCGTGGTATATTAATTCTTGTCCTTACGAGGACGAGCGCACTGCTGGAAACAACAAAAAAACTTCTTTT
>NZ_QXJB01000015.1:0-15263 GCF_003598705.1 Exiguobacterium sp. RIT452 | reverse complement strand
GGAAGGGTATTACCACAAACTACCTATCCTTGTCTAGCTGACAAGCGAACATAAACACGAACAAAATTTCCTAATAACTTCTATACAATCTATTTTCATCGACATATAATAGAAAAGTAAAATAATTCCCAAACAGTCGTTCGTACATAAAATTCTTTTTCAGATTCTAGTTGACACCCGCTGACACGGCTGTTATATTATGGACAGGAAGTGACACCAACGTACACCGAAGCACTCGGTCGGACAGCACGATCACTTCAATTTGAAAGGATGGGAGGCAAGTGGACGAAAGGTTACTGACCATTAAAGAGGTCGCCGATTATCTACAAGTCAACGAACGAACAGTTATGCGTTACATTAACTCAGGTGAAATCACATCGATCAAGTTCGGCGGGCAGCGTCGGATTTCGAAACAAGCCGTTGAGGATTTCATCAATCGACACACCACTACACCAACAAACAAAGGGGATCAATCAAATGACTAAGCAAACAACTACTGAAGTAATCGAAACTACATCACTCGTACCTACACTCTCACACGACGAAGCACGTGACGCGTTACCAGCTGAGGCTTTCAAGCCGGAACACTTCACAGGTCAAGGACAAGCACTCTTCTCAACAATGCCTGACACGGGTAAACGTGCGGATCGTATTAAACTCTACAACGCGGTAGCAAACGCTGAAAAGAAAGTATCGGACTTAATCGGTGAAACGATCACAGTCGTTCACATGGTTGCACATCCTACTCAAATGCTTGACGAACAAACTGGAGAACTCCGTGACCTAACTCGTGTCGTACTGATCGGACCTGAAGGTGAGTCTTACCACTCGATGAGTAACGGTGTCGTTCAGTCGATGAAACGTATCTGTGACATCGTAGGTGCTGGACCATGGGAAGACGAGCCGCTTGTCATCAAGGTTAAACAAATCAACACGCAAGCCGGTAACCGTACATTCAACCTTGAGTTGATTGGATAACAAACGTCACACGATAATCACAAGTGAAGCGCTCCTAGCAGGGCGCTTTTATTTCTATCTAAGAAAGCGGTGACGGCATGAACAAGCGGCAGCGGAAGAAACAGGTCAAGCAGCAGAAGATCAGTTCCCTCACGCGTCGCGACGTGGATAGAAGGAAGGCGCGAGAACTCGCTCGCCCGTCCAAGGAACGTGAGTACAAAAGAACGATTACCACGTTCAAGACAAAAGAAAAGCGTGAAGCCCGTTTTCAAACGTTACTGGATGCAGGGTACACGCGCTCGGAGGCGCACAAGCTAAAGAGTCGAAGCGATGCGAATATCAAGAAGCTCGCTAGTCAGAAGCAACGATCGTCGCGCGCGAAAGCGTTACGGGAACAGAAGTACACGCGACTGATCACGGCAGGTCTACCGGAGCGAGAAGCAAAAGCGTTATCCGGTAAGTCCTGGGACGTGGTCCGTAAAGCAGAACGGGAATCGAAAGGGTACGGGTCGTACTTGATCGTGAGTTATAAGGAGAAGACGGAACAGTACAGTCAGCAAGACATCAATGACTTTAAGATGGGATACAAGCGAGACAAGCGCTCTACCAGTGCAAAGATGGATTCGGCCATCGGGATGCTAACAGAAGAGTTTGGTTACATCGGGGACTATAAGATGTCCGCAACCGATGATGCAGACCGGACGACACGTTATCATTACGGACTCGGCTATCATCAACTGTATCGCGGTAAGGGTGAGAACTACGGACCGCTCGTGACGCTCATTGACCAAATGATGGTGTTGCTGTACAAACCGTATGAGAAGTATGAGTTTATCCGGGAGCTGGTGAAACACTTACGGATGCTCGACAGTGAGAAGGCACATGTCAACGCGGACCGCATTGCAGACGTCTTCTTATAAAACGTAAGGGACGTGTCAGCATGGCAAAGAAGAAACAAACAATAGAAGAGAAGCCGTTACGTCTCCTCACGTTGGATACGGAAACGCGCGGATTGTTCGGTGAAGTGTTCCGGGTCGGTTTGTACGACGGTGAGACCTATTATAGTGGTTACACGTTTCCGGAAATTTACCCCATCATCCAAGACCTGGCGACACGTTGGGAATGTCACGTGTACGTCCACAACTTAGATTTTGACCTGGCGAAGATTGCAAAGGACTTCATCACGAATGAAATGGTACTCGACTTGAAGAAAGCGGTCGCGATCAATAACCAGTTCATCGTGCTGCCATCGGAGCATATGATTTTACACGACAGTTTACGGATACTTCCGATGTCACTGGAACGGATCACGAAATCGTTTGGACTCGACAAAGAGGGAAAGATTGATTTATCGGATTACCTGAAGACGACACCGTACGCGGTGTATAAGGAAGACGGAACACTCGATAAACGGAAGTCGCAAGGGAAATACTTTGAGAACGTGGACCCGGATGAACCGATGTTGAATGAATACCTGGAGATGGATTGTCGGTCTCTTCATACGGTACTCACGATGATTATGGAAATCGCGCACATGTCACTCGAAGATTTTGTACGGTGTCCGACGGCTGCCAGTCTATCCATGAGTGTCTACAAGGCACAGCAACCGGACGAATACGAAGATGCCACGTCGAGTAACTATTACGGGGCGACGGGTGAAATGATGGAAGAGTTTGTGCGACGCGCGTATTACGGCGGCCGGACGGAAGTCTTTACCCCACAACTCGAAGACGGGTATCACTATGACGTGAACAGTCTGTATCCTCACGTCATGAAGGAAAACGAATTTCCGATTGGTTACTATGAACATATTTACGATCCGGAGAAAGCGCGGACGAATTACCGGTTTTGGAAGAAGTACCGGAAAGGTGCCGGGATCGCGGAAGCAAACGTAACCGTCCCTGACATGCACATCCCACCGTTACCGACACGGGTAGAACATGGAAAACTCGAAAACAAGTTGCTGTTTCCAGTCGGGAGCTTCACTGGAGTATGGACGTATGACGAACTCGAAAAAGCGGAGCAACTCGGGTGTACGGTCGAAGTCACGCAAACGACGTACTGGTATAAGACGGCTCCAGTATTCAAAGAGTTTGTCGGGTACTGGGAAGACATCAAGAAGAACGCGGAAGGTGCAAAACGTGAATTCTCGAAGCTCGTACAGAACTCGTTATATGGAAAGTTCGGGATGCGGCGAGAACGTGAGACACTCGCACCGTATGCGATGCGCGATGAACTGGAAGACAAGGATGAACTGTTTGATACGTTTTATCATACAGAACTCGACATGCGGTTCCTGACGCATATCACGAAGTCGAAAGCGAAATATATCCAGCCTCATATCGCGGTATTCGTTACGAGCAAAGCGCGACTGTTGTTACTGGACGGATTACTCCAGCAAGAAAAAGCCGGAAGCGTATCGTATTGTGATACCGATTCCATCGCCGGTACAGCCGTGATGCCGGACGACATGGTGCATAAAGATGACTACGGGAAATGGAAACTGGAGAACACGATCAAGCAGGGTATTTTCTTGCAGCCGAAATTGTATGCAGAGATCAAGGGTGACGGAAAGACGGTCATCAAGGGAAAGGGTATCCCCGGTGAGAAACTGGAGGACATCACGTTTACGAACTATGAAGAGTGGCTGCACACGATGGGCGCTAAGAAACAGGACTCGATTCACCTGTACGATGGATACGAGTCACGTCAGAAGTTCGTCACGTTACTGAAGGCGAATAAAGATTTTGACAGCAAGGTCGTTTTACGCAAGACGATCAACCTACTCAACGAACAAAAGCGGGTGATGGATTACGTGAACAATACAAGCCGTCCTCACAATCTCGACACGTACGAAGAATACAGTCCGTCGGAAGTCCAGGAGATACTTGCTTACACGTATCTCGATGATGACGTGGACCAGTTGAAAGAGTTCGTGAAAGAGATTGGATACATTCGGATTCCTGCACAAAAGACAAGTCGCTTCCGTTTTGAATACGAGCAGATGAGTCGAAGCGTGCGGAGCAAGTATTTCCGAAAGGAGGGTAGGCTTGACCTGGATAGTTTTGCTGATGCAATCGGTTGGGAAGTAAACGAGTTAGTAGAAGAGTTACGGATGAGTTGAGGGAGGAAACGGAATTGAGCGAACGAACAAAAGAGGTATTAGATTACGTGTACAAGCATTATGTCCAAGAAGGGTACATGCCGACGACACGCAAGATCGGGAAGAGCTTACACATGTCACACCAGGTGGCCCATCGTCATATGAAGAAACTAGAAGAAGCCGGACACGTCAAGTACCTGGGACGTTACTGTCTCCCTGTCTTGAAGCAACCGACTATCGAAAAGAAAGCGGTGATCGCATGAACGCACGCAATCAGATTCTATTAAGTGAATGGTTGGACGCCCAACACGATAACTACGTGTTAAACGGAGCCCCTGCACAAGCAGCAGTGATTCGGTCCGTACAATCCAAGCTGGCCGGCTTGAATGGTGTACAAGCGTCCTCCCATCTGACACGACTGAGTACGATTGATTTTCTACAACCGTATACAGCCACTTTCGTTTGTTCGTTTGATAGCAGTCAAACGAGCAAATCGTATTCGACACTATCCGAAGCACTCGATCATATTCGACATACGGAAATGTATGTCGGTGACTATTATACCGCAAATCTGTACCACCAAGGCAACAAAATTATGACCCGCAAACAGATTGAAAAAGAGATTCAGTATGTAGCGTTTGCGAGCAAGGCAGGTGTTTCGTCATGACACCAGTTGAAACTGTACTGTTACTTGTTACCCTGAACGGGATGTTAGTAATCGGTTTTGTTGCGGGGAAGTTCTCGAACCACCCGACGTTTCGAGGTGAGAAGTAATGGTCCGTATTGTACCTTTGACGAAGCTTGATAAGGTGGAAATCATGTTACGCACGATTGAGGAGCTTCAGAAGGACACCGAACGGTTACATGATACAATAGAAGAAAATGACAAGTATGGAACACGTCGCACAACGGAAACTATTCGTTCTCGGTTACTCGTGACCATGCAGTTCGCAAAGGAGATTTACGATGAGTCTTTTTGATTTTCTTCTTCTAACGGTATCGGTGTTACTCGGACTGGTCGCTTCCCTCTTCATCGGGTCAAGTATTTATTATGCCGATGAGGAAGGGGACCAAGAACGGGTACAAGAATTGTTCACGATGTCCAAGGTCGGTTTCGTGATCGCGGTCTCCTCGATATTCGCGATTCGCGTCGTCGTCCACCTGATAACTTAATTTTACTTTTCTTCTATAAAAAGGGTGTCAGTCGCAAGACCTATTTAGAAGGAACGAAAGGATGATATTAATGGAAAACAAATTAGCACTCGTACAACGTGGAAATGTATTTATGGGGATTGTCGGAACACCGACAGGCGTAACAGCAAAAGGTGAAATGGTTTGCATCGGTGACGTTGTTACGTATGAAGCTGGTCCTGGTCATAATGACGGTAATGGAGTTGTAGGAATCTTTACGCGTCGTATCGGGGTGATGGGAATTGGTAGTGTTCCCATCTCGCAGTTACTTGTCACAGAAATCATTTTCCGACACACCGACTTAAAAGAAGGATCTACCTTAATGAACGGGTATTTTGAAGTATTACCTTTTGAAGATTAACACCCAAGGCTCACGCGTAACGCGTGGGCTTTTTTCTTTTTCTCAAAAGTAGACGGATGTCACCTTATGGTAACGCACGTAACGCGATATTCTGTTAACAGGAACGACAGCCGATCAACGATTGATCCCAGCGGTGTTGGTCGTTCCTATTCCCTTTAAGGAGGACACCAACATGCCTGAAGATGAAACAAAAGATACAGTAACAAACGAGGAGGAACCGAAGTGGCTACAAACCTTGATGAACAAAATCGACTCAATGAAACCGGAAGTCCCGGAGGACAAGGACCCGATCGAGACAGTCAAAGTTCCACTGATTCCCGATCCGATTCCGGACGTACCGGACGAGGACGAGGACGAGGACGAGGAACCGGCTCCACCGAAGAAAAGCTTCCTAAGCTGGCTCCTGTAAGTGAACCGAAACCGGTCACGGTAGACATTCCTGGTGAATCAGCAGAAGAGAAAAAAGCCCGTAACGCTGCCAAACAAAAAGCGTACCGGGAACGAAAGAAAGCGGAGAAAGAAACGGGAACAAAGAAACCGACTGTTAAGAAGGCGACGGCTGCAAAGAAGTCACCGGTCCTCGACAGTAGCAGCGTTCACGTCAAAGCGATGTTATCGGCATTGTTCGGTGTCGTCGCGTCTCGTGAAGGAATGGAAGTATGGGCTTTATCCGAAGCAGAAATCGATTCCATCGTTAATCCGTTAACGAACATGATGGCGAAGAACGACGCCGTCGGTCAAGCACTCGAACAACACGGGGATGCAGTAGCACTTGTTATGGCCGTAACAGTGATCGCATTACCTCGCGTCTTGATGATGCAACAGATGAAGAAACTAAAGGCACCAGCCGTGACGTTACCGTCCACGGTGCGGAAGGGAGAAAAGAATGGAACTGACAGAACTCAACCTCGAACCGAAAGCAACAGTCAAGGAACGCCTGGAAGTGGTAACGGGTCAAATCCTCAAGAAAGCACCCCTTCACATTCAGTTTATGGCGAATCCGTTTCTAGCCACTTATCTGCACTCAGCTACTGATGAGGACATGGAAACGAACACGAAACAAGCCCTTGCTGCGGTAAAAGAAATCATCGCTTACATCGAAGGGTGACGCGTATGTCATTCATCGGTACGGACGAACATGTTTTCATTGCCGGCATGACCGGTTCCGGAAAGTCCGTTACGGCGGAACATTACCTAGCCGGTTACGATCATGTCATTAAACTCGATACGAAAGATGAAGTCTCCGAACGGCGACGCAAGAACAAACCGTTATGGAAAGGACTTCAAGAGGGGAAGGACTACGTCGTGATCACACGTTTAGCAGAACTGGATCACATCGAAACGCACAAGGTCATTTACGTTCCGGATATAGATGAACAGTCACTCGAACATTACAACGCACTTTTTAAGTGGGTGTACGAGCGACAGAACACGATTCTATGGATTGATGAATTGATGAGTGTTGCGGACAATCCTTCCCGTTACCCTCCCTATCTCAAAGCGCTCTACACACGCGGTCGCTCACGTGACGCCGTGGTATGGGCGCTTACTCAACGGCCGATGGACATCCCAACCATCGTCATGGCCAACTCCACGCACTTCTTCATCTATAACCTCAACATGCCCCAAGACCGGGAGAAAGTGGCAAAGGCTACCGGTTACCCCGAATTTTACGACTTGCCTGGAAAGTATGTATTTTGGTATCTCAACATCACAGCAGCCGTTCCTCCTGTTCGTGGTCAACTCGATCTGTAAAGGAGGTGAAACCAAATGGACTCATCTAAATTCGGTGGCGTCGGTATCATCAATATGATCGTTATCGCGTTATTCGTTATGCTCTTCATCGTCATGGCAAAAGTCGCACTGACGAAGAAGCCTATCGCCGGTGTATCAGAATTCGTTCATACCATTTAAAGGAGGTGAAACAGTATGGGTTCAATCCGACTCGGCTCACCTTCCTGGTGGGTATCCATGTTCATTAACGTATTCATCACGATGGTGTTCATTTACATCATCAAAAAAGCTTCAGTAAAATACGACATCCCCGTCGTCAAAAATATTGCTCAGGAGGTTTAATCAAACATGGCTCAACAAGCACAACTCACGCCGCAACAACGCGGCCAATTATTCGCACAGGGTACGCGACAAAATCGCCAATCCATCCCTGCTAAAGCTGCAACAGGTGAACTCGACACACTGACGTTTGATTTACCAAAAGCACGCTTGCTATCGAAAGTGGTTCTTCACATCGAGGCGGTCGTCAACGTCAAGGCAACAACTGGGACAACGGTCCAGCTCGCTCCTACGGGTGGTTACGAATTGTTCCGCCGTATCTCGGTTGACTTGAACAATGGTTTCTCTCCTTATATTCTCGGTGGTCGTGCACTCTACCACTTGTCGATGCTACGGATCAATCCGGATGTCATCATGCCACAAGCCAACGTGCGCGGTATCAACTACATCGAACGTGCTGCAAGTGTAGCCGGTGTCGATAACAAAGTACGCTTCAGTGTCGAGTTACCGCTCACACTGAATGACCGTGACCCGGTCGGTTTAATCTTGCTTCAGAACAACGAAACGAACGTCCAGGTCAAACTCGATCTCGACAGTGTCGCGAAGATTTACAAACTCAACGCGGCGAACGGTGAAGTCGCAACCTTTAAATCGGTCAAGGTGCAGCCTGTTCTTGAAACGTACAGCATCCCGGTTATGAAAGAAGCGTTCCCGGACATCTCGGTCCTTAAATTGGTATCAGAGAAGTCAGAGACAGTCCAGGGTGGCGGTCAAACAATCGTCCGTTTGAACACAGGTAACACGTACCGTCGTATCGCGTTCTACGTCGAAGACGCTGCGGGTGTCCCGTTCACGGAAGAAGATTTCTCCGGTAACATCGAACTCGTCTTCAACCAAGCCGACATTCCGTATTCGGAACCGGCCATCTCCCTCGCTCACCTCGCACACCGTCAACTCGGTTACCCTCTCCCTGCTGGAGTATTCGTGTTCGACTTCACGTATCAAGGATTCCCGTCATACGGTGGTTCACGTGACTACATCGACACGCAGCGTCTCACAGAGTTTTGGTTACGATTCAACTCAACGAAAGCCGGTAAGATTACGATCGTATCGGAAACGTTATCTCAATTAGTCTAATCACAATCCGGGGGAGCGTTTTGCTTCCCCTTTACTATCAGAAGGAGTGAAGAACATGTCACAAGGATTGCATCACTACATGGCGGATCTGTACCCGGGATCAGGTATTTCGACGGAAATGGAAACGCTCATGGAACCGGAAGAACAAATGCACATGGTCGATGACCAGGAGCTTGCAGCCAAAAATCCGGCAGCCGTTACACCGGAAACGAATAAAGGCGTATGGCTCGGTGTCCTAGCGATCGTCTGTATCATCGCAGCATTAGGAGGTCGTAAATGATGGACCAGTATGTTCAAGTGGTTTCATCTATCGGCTTCCCGGCGGCTATGTGTTTCTATTTTATGTTCAACACGCAAAAGACACTGGACGCGTTACGAACAACCGTCGAACAAAACACACTGGCGACACGGGAGTTAATGCTCACGCTCGCGCGTGCGAAAGGTGATGACGCTGCATGAGTAAGACACTCGTACTCGTTCTGATCATCATCGCGTTTTGGTTCTTCATCTCACGAAAGAAGTGATGACACATGGAAAGAGGAATGGCATTTTTAATCGGAGCGATCGGCATCATTTGGTTGATCCTCGATGACTTCTATGGAAAAGGACGCGTGACCTCGATGGCTAACAAAATCGCAGAAGGGGCAAAAATCCCTTCCGCCGGTGATATTGCCGACGGTGTCATAGACACGGTGAAGGATAACGCGGAACTGATGAAAGACAAAGTCGAAAACATTCCCGGTGCCGGGGCGGTCGTCAATGGTGGAAAGAAAGTCATCACGGACCCGTACGAACTGGGGAAAGAAGCGGCAAAACGCTGGGAGATCGTTCTCGGTTTAAAAGGGGACAAAGCGAAAGAAAAGCTAATGGAGAAGGACAAACAGGAATTGCTTGACCTGCTCCCGGACTTTAAGCTCCCCGACATTCCGAAATTCGGAGCGTTACCCGCCTTACCATCCCTACCCGGTTTCAATCTAGGAGGGAAATGACATGCAAGAATTCACACGACAGTTACCGTTCATCGTCGCGTTTCTCATCGCGATCCTCTTCATTCAAATGATGATGGGGGAAAAGGTAACGAACTATCTCCTGGTGCTCGTCCTTGCAGGAATGGTTGTCAAGAACTCGGACAAGGTAACTAAATTAATGAATGGAGTGACATCACTATGAATAAAGTATTTGACGTAATCGGTGGAATGGGACTACTCATCATGTTGTATCTCTTCCTATCGAACGGTAAACAAACGACGTCGATCATCAACTCGGTCGCCGGTAACTCAATCAAAGGTATCAAAACGTTACAAGGACGTTAATCAGTAAAGGAGGGCTTACGATGGAAGATACCTTATATCGTTCCCTTCTCAATGCCCAGGGATTCAAAGCGTTGAAGGAACCGATTGAGGAACCTTCAGCGCGCCTCGGTGTTGGGGAAGCGGAAGAAAAAGGATCACTAAAACTACTCGTTGAGTATAAAAATAAGCGGCCGGTTGCGGTCACACCGATGCTCGATGAACGCGCCTACCAACTGACCGGATACACGGCTCAGGATACGTTAAGCGCAAAAGACTTCCCAAGCTCCTTCTATTTAGGACCAACGACAGGAGGTTATTAAATTGGAAGCACCATTCAAAGCACCAGGTGGCGGAAAGAAAAAACTCGATAACAAAAAAGTCATGTTCCTCGCCGTCGGAGGAATCATCGTCGTCGTACTCGTGTTGATGCGACGTCCAGCAGCAAGTAACCCGGACGCTCCGACAGCTTACGTCGCGGCTGACGGTTATGAGAACTTTGGACAGTCAAACGGAATCGGTGTTGAACAAGTCGATGCACGAGTAGACACGGCACTCAACGCGGCTCTCGCGTCACTCGAAGCCGACAACAACGCGAGCATGAACGGTTACTTCCAAACGACGAATGATTACATCAAGGATCGTGACGAAACGTATGCGAAGCAACTGAAGAAGCTTGCGGCCGATAACAAGAAGCTCAACACGGAACTCGATCAACAAGAAAAAATCGACAAGGCTCAAGCGGACGCGTTGAAGAAACTTCAAGCGAAGAAGCCCATCAAAGCCCAACCGACAACACCGATCAAGAACCCGATTCGGACGACGCCGAAGAAACCGGTCAAAGCCCAACCGACGACAAGCTTCAAGAACGTCAAAATCAATTACTCCGGTAACTCGATTGTCGATGCCTTGAAGAAAGCCGGTATCGGGTCAACGATGACGAACCGGGCAGAGATTGCTGCCGGTAACGGAATCAAAGGCTATCGCGGTACCGCTTCACAAAATACGGCTCTTCTGAAAAAAGCGAAAGCCGGTAAGTTACGTATCACACCGTCGATGCGGAAGTAAGAGGTGATCACATGGCACAAGTCAACGCAGGGTCAAACAGCTATGACGCGTATATCACGGCAGCCGCGAAACAGTACGACGTACCGGAAAAGTTAATTCGTGCCATCATCACGCAAGAGTCACGCTGGAACCCGAACGCCCGCAGCGGCGTCGGGGCTGGCGGTCTCATGCAATTGATGCCGAAAACGGCAATCGGTCTCGGTGTCAATAACGTGTATGATCCGAAACAAAACATCATGGGTGGTACGAAATATATCAGTCAGATGCTAAAGAAATATAACGGTGACGTCAGTCTAGCACTGGCGGCCTATAACGCGGGAGAAGGGAACGTCGCGAAGTATGGCGGAATTCCACCGTTTGCCGAAACGAAAGATTACGTCAAGAAAGTCCTCGGTTTCTATAACGGAGATACGTCAATCCCCTCACCTTCAGGTAGCTCCGGTTCAACGGCCGCACCGTCAAATGATGGTCTCATCTCTTCTATTGTACGGGGCGTCTTCATCGTCCTCTTGATCGTGTTCCTGTTCTTGCTCCTATTCATGGCCTTCCCTTCTATCGCGAACGTTACACCGGTTGGTAAAGCTGTCAAGGTCGCAAAGGCGGTGACGTGATGCTAGGAGTAACGGAATCAACCGCCAGTCAGAAAGCATACGATTACGCGAAAACGTTAGGTCTCACGTTGACCAGTGGAAAACGTAACCCGGGTGATTTTGGTGTCCCCGTACAATATGACTTCCACGGTCAAGGTCGTGCCTATGATTTTGCCGGTTCTCAAACGGCCATGAACCTATTCGCGAAATGGGCGAAAGCGTCCGGTCTGTTTGCCGAAGTCTTATGGCAAGTTCCTGGACATTATGATCACGTTCACGTCGGTTGGGGCAAAACACTCTACACCGGTCACGAAAATGAAACGTATGTCGGGAACAAGAAATACATCCCGCGCAAGTACACGGAAGGGGACAACGGGGGAATGATGGACCTCCCCATCAACCAACCCTCTAAAACAGAAACAACCGGTTGGGTCTCCGTCGGTATCCGTACCCTCATCATCGTCGTCCTCGCGATCGCCGCGTTCTTATTCCTCGTCGGTAGTTTCCCTACTGAAAAAATTATGTGAAGGAGTGTCAAAATGGCCGACATTCAATTATCCACCTACCGCGAACAACAAGTAACGATCCTACCGGGTCAAACCTTTACGGTTCAATTCTCCGATACGATGCCGAACCACTACTACATCAATAACCTATCGACTTCAGACGTCTACCTCGGTATCACGATGCTGCCGAACACAGAACGGTATGACCTGTATATCGGACCGTCGGAACAAAAGATTACAGGTCGTGACAAAGGGACACAACAAATCTATCTTTACAATGACTCTCCCAACCCCGCCGCGATCATGCTCACGACGTTCACGAAAGCGTTTGACCCGACAATCCTGATCAGTGCCTCCGCACAAGCAGGTACCGCGTCACGTCCCTCCAGTAACGTCATCACCGGTTTTACGGCTCCGCTGCCGAACGGTAGCAATAAGGTCGGTCGTGTAGACGTCGAATCACTTCCTGAACTTCCGGAAGGGGATAACGTCATCGGTAAGGTCATCATCCCGGAACCCGTCATCATCGGTTCCATGCCACCGATTGAAGTCACCAACGATCCCGTACGTGCGTATCATCACATGTTTGATGGTCCTGTCTCGACAACCGAAGTCATCGTCGACTGTGCCCCGCGTAACATGACACGGATCAGTTACATCATCAATGACGATGAAACAAACGATCTCTATGTCGCTTTCAATGAAGAAGTACTCACATCGGTTCCTGGCAATGGTTACAACGGAGTCATCCGATTAAAGCCGGGTGAAAGTCTGACAGACCTTAATCGCATGTCAAGCAAAGTAAAATTCTTACGTGCTGCCGGTAACGGTACGGTACGCCTGTTAGGAGTGTAATCAATGGGATTACGTGTGAACCTTAAACCCCTATTCGATAAGAAGCTGGGACGACAAAATTATTATACCAACCTCTATGACCTCAACGTTAAGAGTGATGGTGTCACCGATAACAGTTCAACCTTCTCTCAACTTCTCTCAACGGTCACGTACTATGTCCCTCCCGGAACCTTCCTCATTTCAAACAGTTGTACCATTCTTTCAAACCTGGTATTCGCAAAAGGAGCTGTCCTTAAAGTTGCTACCGGTGCAACCGTCATCTTGAAAGGCAAAATCAATGCAGGCAATCAAGAAATCTTTGAAGACGCCGGCGGTACGGTTGACCTCATGCAATCCGAAAATGAATACAACTTAGGATGGTTCAAATCCGGTAACAACACGATCAACAAACGATGGGACTTTGCTAAAAAGGCAATGACAACCTTTGCCCGTAAAACCTTACGCATCCCAAAACCCTACCCATCACAACCTGGTACGGAACTGACAGGCAACCGAGCCTATTGGTTGTTTGACGGTGAATTGAAATTTGAGGACAAACACAATTCACTCACGATCTATGTAGACGGTGAATTTAAAGCCTCCGCACCAACCGCAAACTTATTCAACTTTGAAGATACCTCAAAACCTGAAAACCTCTATTTCTATGGTGACGTGCAAGCTATCGTACCTCCCTCGATCAACGTCGGGTCCGCTATCAATATTAAAGGAACCGCTCGGGTCACGTTTTGGGGGAACGTCATTTTAAACGGTTTTCGTACTCCAGTAAAAATCGGTGGTCCCGATCAAGTCGCTCCTATCTCAGACGTTCGCTTCTTTCAATTACAATGTTCCTTCTTCTATGAAACGGCTGTGTCGATTTACGGGAAGAATGGATTCAGCACGCAAAGCGTTGAAATTGATAGACTCACCGCTACCGCTGCTCAAACGGGTGGACTGAACGCTCTTGAAATCAAAGGGTCCATTCGTAACATCAAGGTCGGCGACGTTACCTATGCTACCGACATCGCTAAAAATGGATACACCGCAAACGATGCCGAAAACGTGGTTCTCTTAGAATCAAACGCGGAAGGCTCAATCATCAAAGTAGAAATTGATAGCGTCTATCAGGCCAACGCCAATAACGGTGTCAAGACAGCAACGAACGCGACAACACCGCAAACCGGTGACCGCATCCAATACCTCAAGGTACGCAACCTGTTCGCCAAATACAACGGTAGCGCTATGGTCATCGGCGATTGCAATACAATCGAAATCGAATCGATTCATAACCTCTCCGACGTCACGATCAACGCGAGTGCTAGTTATGTAAAGATTCAAGCCGGCGCAGGATTACGAAACGTTACCGACAACGGTCTCTATACCATCATCAACAATGTAGGGAAACAAACACGAGGGGGAGGCGTGCCACCAGCGCCAGCCGTCAACTGGCCCATCGGTTCCATCATTCGTGAAACCAGTGACAGCAAGCTATACCTCCGTGTAGCAAAAGCGAATCTCGCATCAGACTTTATCTTACTCAATTAAAGGGGGAACCTATATGTATTACAATACACGTAACCACAAAACAATTGCCGAGCTTGCACCACACACACGATCGGCAGCACTGAAATTATACGAGTACGGAATTAAGATTGGTGTAGACATCTTAATCTATGACGCACGTCGGACAGTAGAGGAACAGGCAGCCAACGTACGCAACGGTGTGAGCTGGACAATGAAGAGTTACCACCTATGCGGACAGGCCCTCGACTTCGTACCCGTCAAGAACGGGAAAGCCGACTGGAACGGTTACAATCATCCCCTGGTCATCAAGTGGGTCGAGTACGCGATCCGGTTAGGGTTCGAGTGGGGAGGGAGCTGGAAGGGAGCCGTCGATAAGCCTCACCTTCAGTTCGAGTACCTCGGGTACGGTACAGACGAGAAATCAAGTGCTGCCACGAAGCCGGTAACAAAGCCAGTTGTTACTCAGAAGCCGGTAACAGTGAAACCACAATCGAAACCCGTTAAACCGAAACCCGTTAAACCGAAACCTGCCGTCACGTCGCCGGTCTCACTGGTGGACTGGATGAAGAGTAAGAAGATGCGATCTAGTTTCACAGACCGGGCGTTACTTGCGAAGAAGTACGGTATCGTACGATACGCAGGGACGGCTGAACAAAATATCAAATTGCTAAAGCTACTTCAGAAAAGTAA
>NZ_QXJB01000014.1:0-20812 GCF_003598705.1 Exiguobacterium sp. RIT452 | reverse complement strand
TTAAATTATTTTGTAAAAAATATTTTGATAACTCATTTTTTAATAAATCCACACATTTTTTTTCAAATTTTTCTTCTATTTTGTTTGAAAATTCCATTAATTTTTTTACGCCTGCCATTTTGAAAAAATTATCATTTACATTTAGCATATTACTTAATGCAATATATACATCATTTAGTTCCACCAGGCTTGTCTTGTTTGTTCTTGTTAAGGTAGCTGCCTCATCTAATAAGTCTAACGCTTTATCTGGAAAACATCTGTTAAACATATATTTAGTCGATAATTCAATGATTTTCTCTAAAATATGATCACTAATTTGAACATTATGAAATTTCTCATAATCTCTTTTTACTGCTTTAAGTATTAATAACGTTTCTTCAGTGCTAGGTTCGTGAATTTCAATAACAGATAATCTTCTAATTAATGCTGCATCTTTCATCATATACTTTTCATATTCTTCTTTAGTTGTTGATCCTATGAGTTTAAAATCACTTCTAGCTAGTGCTGGTTTCAAAATATTTGAGGCGTCCATATTTCCCTCATTATCCCCTGCTCCAACAATCATGTGTATTTCATCAATAAATAAGATAACATTTTGAATTGACGAGGCCTCACTAATTACCTTAGTAAGCCTTTCTTCAAATTCGCCTCTATATTTAGTGTTTCCTAATAAAGTTCCCATATTTAAAGAAATAATTTGATAGTCTGATCCTGTTTCAAACATAGTTTTAGCAAAACTTTCGACAATTGCTGTCTTTCCAACGCCAGGTTCACCAACTAAAATTGGATTGTTTTTACTTTTACGTTTTAATATTAAATTTATTCTTTCAATTTCTTTATCTCTATTAAATGCTTTACTAAGCAAAGATTTAGAAGCTAACTCACTTAAATTTATTCCAAACTCATTTAATGTCTTAGTCTTCTCTTTCAGCATTTTTTGCTGTTCAATCATATATTGGCTTGATGGAGGTAGTAAATGTCCCTTAGATATGCGCTGTCCCTTAAAAAATTTTCTTTCTAAATCAAATCTTAATACTCCCAGTTGATTCTTTTCATTATTCAGCATTTGAGAAATCAAATGTTTTTCATTCTTTAAAATATTTATGAGTAATATCTCAGCTGTAATCTCTACTGCACCTATTAAGTCTAGATATTTTAAAGTAGTTGATAAGATATCATCTAATTCAATTGAAAATTCTGCATCTTCTTTTTGCTTTGTGGTTGGAATTGACAAAATATACTCAGAAATTATAGACTTATTCAATTCATTTTTTTGAAAATAATTCTTAAACAGATCTGTATTTTTTAAAATTATAAAAACAACATGTTTTGAATCTACATAGTTAATTTTTTCAGTTTCGAGAGATAGTTTTTTAGCATCAGAAATGATAGTTTCCATTTCTGAATCAAATTTTAAACCAATCATAATCTTCATTCCTTTTTTATGATTTGTTATAGTCCTCTTACTAGCATCGAAGTAATTAGCAATGCAATCGATGGATTTTGATACCCCATAGATTTACTAGCTTGTTGAACATGATGATAATTTTTTTTAATTGCTAATCTACTATCACCCATCGCTAGTTCTATGGAAATCAATTCTTTGATTTCATCTAATGCTTTTTTTCCAATAAATTGAAGGTCATCCGTAATTGATAAATATTCTGTTTCTCTGTGATCAATAATCTCTGTAAGTTTCATAACATCAAGCAGTTTTTCTGTAGACACTAACAATCCTAAAGCAGAATACATATAAGATTTATCAAAAGCAAATAAACTAAACATCATTTCTTCTTTATCTTTGTCTATCGCATACATCTCCAAATTTAAATCCTCATTTCTTCAAAACTGGTGTATTTCTACTCCAGTTAGTTAAATTTTCTAAAATATTTTTCACATTATATTTTTCTATACCTTCTCGCTTCGCTAATTCTTTAAAGATTCTTTCTGACGCAATTCGAGCTCCGTCAATATTCTTAGCAGCTGGTCCAAGACTTAACGCACTATGAGAACTAGCAATAAATAAATTTTTTAATCCCTCAGCTTCTAAAGTAGAATCGTTTAATACTGGGAAACCATTAAATGTATTAATTCCGTTCTTAATTTGCGGTAATTTTTTTAATTCAAAACCAATTGTACTAATGATTAGATCTGACTCTACTCTTGTTTTATTCTGTAATATAATTGTTTTATTCTTATCAATTTCTTGAATAGTTGCATTATCAAAAACTGTCAAAGCATTATCTTTCTTGTAATCATCAAAAATTCCTTTATGCTCCAACATGGCACTACCTTTATATATTCGTTTTATTTCTTCCATTCTTTTGTCTAGTGTCATCTGACTAAACTTAAGATATCCTTCATCACGCCAGTACTTATGAGGAATATCTGTACAAGCATAATTTTCTTCATTTCGAATAATCCAATTAACTTTTAAATTCCTATCTAAACATGACTTTACAATATGTGCCGAGGTATTCCCTCCACCTATAATATTGACCGTCTTTACTTTTTCATTAAGATAATTTTTAAAATTGTCTACATGTGCATTTATCGAGTGCTCTTTATACATATTTTCTTTAGGACTTTGACCCATTGCTAAAACAACGTATTTCGATTCGATTTTTTGTCCTTCACTATCAGATATAATCCATTTACCTGTTGTATTTTGTTCAATGGAATCAGCACTGAATTTAAAAGCTCTCTTATGTAAATTATGATTTATTACGACGTGCTTGACATGTTCTAAAAATATATCCAAAGAAGGAAGTGAACGCTCTCCCATTCTTGCTAACGTAAGTTGCTCTTTTTCGATATTAGTCAATTCATTGTGCTTCAACCTTGTAAAATCTGCCAAGTTAATGTCTTCATTGGGTGCGACATGATGTATAAAAGAACTTCTCATAATTTTTTGTTCAGAATTTTTAGTACGTCTAAAGAAATTTTCTGCAAAGTACTCATTTCCATCAATTAAAGTGATTCTATCTCCTTTGAATCCTAAATGCCATGCTCTTGCTGCGAGTGTAATTCCAACCATCCCAGTTCCAATAATGACTAAATCAGTTTTTGAATTCATTTCAACTTTATTTTGTAATACTGGCAACTCTTCAATGTTGTTAAAGAATGAATTTCTATCAAACTTCATAATTTCAGAGTTGATCTCGTTATTTAATACCGAATCGCAATCATTAATAAATTTCACTTTGTAGCTCCTCCTCATTCTCTGATTTTTCTGGTTTAAGTTCGGAAATAGTCAATTTAGGCACAGCTAATCTTGTATACAAAACAGCTGTTATAAATAATAGAGCAATACATATCCATAAAGCGTTTTGTGGTCCATAATATTCAGCAATAAAACTTGATATTGTAGTCGAAAGTAAAATTGTAGAACTACTAATCAGTACACCAGCACTACTAACCCTTGCTAAAAGATGATCATGAGTGCTAGCTTGTCGAGCTGTACTATATAATACGAAAATCATAGATAATGCTCCGTCATATAAAAACATTCCAAGGGTAGCTACAATGAATTCCTTAGATAATGCAACAAGTAAAACTCCTACTGCAGAAACAAAAAATAGTGTTATACTTAGGTTTTTCCAACTGTACTTTTTAACTTTATTCATAATTAACACACCAACAATATTACCTACTCCTGCACCAGAAAAAATAACTCCAATTTCAAATGCAGATAATTCATTAACTTCTTTAGTTAAGATCAGTGTAAGGAAACCTACGCCAACAGTTAAAAAATACAAAGTTACTTGAGTAAAAGTTAATAAAACTTGAATTTTGTTCGAAAAAATATATTTTATACCTAAAATCCATTCACTTTTTGAGGATATGCTTTTCGATGGTGATCTTGTATCGTTATCAACTTTACTAGCAAACATTTTAAAATTATATGTAATGAATAATACTGATAAAAACGATAATAAAAATGAGAAAGCATCAATAGACATTGTCCAAACTGCACCAAGTAGTGCAATGCTTGTACCAGCTAAAATTGGTCCTAATAAAGTACTCACCGCATCTGCCGCTTCGATTGAATTATGTACATCAACTAGTTTTTCTCTACCGAAAATACTAGGCAACATAGAGTTGAATGACACTCTAAAAAAGAGGTTAGCGATTCCAGAAACAAACATTAATATAGAGATAACTGATATTGATAACGAATCATTTAACGTAAAAATAATAATTAAAGTTGTAATTATAAACTGAATTGCATCTGAAAAAAGTAATACTTTCTTTTTATTAATTTTCTCAATTAAATTTCCTACTGGTATTGAAAAAATCATAGGACCTATATGTTGACATATAATAACTAACCCCACTTTTAATGGTGATCCTGTTTGATTTAAGATTATCCAAGGCAGGGCAATTTCAGAAAATCTATTTCCAAAAATAGTAGCTAATTGCCCAATCCAAAGTAATCTAAAATTTTTGTTACTGAATATATTTTTCATAGTTGCCCTCCTTGAATAAATGGATAAAGTAGTGAATTAAATCAATTATTTTTGTACAGCTGTTTCTTCTTTTACAAATACTTCAGGTAAAGAGAGGTAAGTAACTGGTGTGATTACTTCCATTTTAGGATAAGAATTCTTGAAATTACCGTTTCGGATCATAGTGTCAAATTCCGGTAACTCTTCTGGAATCATCCGTGAGTGTGCTGCAACGATTTCAGGCATACCAGTTTCAATTTTAGCGAACTTTAAAATTGGCTCCCCTGGACGTACCTCGCCTTTGTTTTCCACACCACCACCATGGAAAATCACACTATTAGATTCTGGAATGTATCGAGTGTAACCGTAATTACGCGAAGTTAATAATTCTGGTTGACCATCTTTCATTGGAATTGAAATTCCTTCACCTAATTGCATTTGCCAAGCAATCCAAGGATCGTTTGTAAGGTTTGTTTCCGCCTTAATCAAAGTCCATTCTCCCGCACTCGGAAGTGGAACTCGCATGATGATTTGATACTCATCTGTATCAATACTTCCAGTAACTAATACAATACGTTTTTCTACATCAATGGCTGCTGACATGTGAACATCTGTTGCTCTCATAATTTCATCCTCCTATTTTTTATCACTACTTTATCCAACTAAAGAATAGCATCTTAATACAATAATTGTTATTGATAAAATCATCCATATTAAGCTGTTTTATTTACATATTAAGTTTTAATTATGTTTATTTTTAACTTTTTAGGGATAAATAATCACCATGAAAAAATTCTGATTTTTCGAACTTTTATAATGAGCACATATTTGATAAAAAATTTGTAGTACTTTCGTTTATATCGATTTTTGTAATAATCAAGTAGAACTGATTAATATGTACTAATGCTTTTTTACAATTATAGTGTTTGGGTGGTTTTATAATGTTTTTAAACTGATTTCTTAATAGTACCTACAAATCAAATTTTAAAATTGTTTAACGTGACTTTAATCTCATCTTCTATTTATAAAGAGTTTTACTAAAATATAGAAAAGTAATACTTAGTATTTTAATTTCCATACAAATTATTAATTAATTTGAACAACCTCTTGTTTTAGTTAGGAAGGATTCTCTATGTTAGACTGAATTAATATGCGAAGGATTTGAATTAAGGCTTATGATTCAACAATAAGATTATGAGGAGCGAATAATAGCTTTTATTGATATATTAGGCTTTCGATAATATATAAAACTTAGTAGTAATCTTGAATATTATATTGAAATGAATAATGTTAGATCTTATTGAAAATTTCAAAGTAAATATTGATATTAGTAACAATTAGAATAACAAAGAAATCATATTTTTTTCTGGTTTTATCGTTACACCTTATCCATTTAATACCTTATTAGATATCTATCCTTTATTTTTAGAAGTTGTAGATACTCAACTTACAATGATAGAAAATAGGGTCTGAATGTGAGAAGTATAGTATATAGAAAATTATGTAATTACGGCAATTTAGTTTATGGACTTGCAATGATCAAGTTGATGATAGAGAAAAATATCGAAATATTATGCCTAAACTTTAATAAGTTGTTAAAGATAAATTATCGCAAAATCCTAAAACCTTTGTAAGAATGAATTACAAATGGGTTAGAAATTGATTTAATATAATAATAGAAGATATTTTAAAAATTCTGGATTTGATTATTAAATAATCTTTAAAATCCAAGATTATTTAATGTCATAATACTAACTTAAACTTTATCTTTATTTAATTTGAAGATATTAAATTTTCCTTAATCTTTATACAAAAAAGCAAATGAGGTATGTATATGTCATCTACTGAAATGAAAAATAAATCATTTCGTCTATCTGAAGAAGTCACTGAAAAAATTGGTGAACTCCTAAAAGGGCGTCAAATCACAACAAATCAATTATTTGAAGAATTTATTATTTTAGCTGAGCAAAAAGCAATCGATCCAAAACTGAGCGAAGAAGATGCTGTATTAGAAGCTTCGATCAAGCAGATTGCTCTTCTTTTTCAAGAAAGGGCAGCACGCCTTGAGAAGTTTCAATATGAAAACCAGCGGATTCAATCACGCCATCTAGAAACAGTCACTGATTTAGAATCAGAAGTGATCCTTGCAAAAGAAGTGTTAGAAGCTGAGTATGCTGAAAAATCGTCTCTTCATCAGCAAGAAATCAATGAATTACAAGATAAACTTGAAAAATTAGAAGTTGCTCTGATGCAATCAAAGGAGCAAAGAGAACGCCTTGAAGTGACGAACAAAGAAGAGATAACATCTCTGAAGCGGGAAGTCTTTCATATGGAAAGTACGATTACGAAGTTAGAAGAAGAACGTGATCAATTGTATCGACAAAATAAAACGTTGGCTGATATGGTGGACGAGTTTAAAACACGAAGTCACCGAGCGGAGCAACTAGAAGAAGAAAATCGTAAATTATTGTTAGAGCTAGCCATTGCTCAACGCGATCAAGAGTCCTTTGAACGTCGACTTCAAGAACAAGTAGAATTAGCTGTTTTACGAGAGCGGACGCAACAACATTCTAAAAACGAAAATGACTAATTTTTATACTACTCCTAATTCATCAACGGGCCGGTTTACCTGGCTTCTCTGTTTTACAGCACACAAAAAGGGATCTTATATTCTCAATGGAATGAATAATATCCCTTTTTTGTATGATTTTACTTCGTTAAATCATTGCTTAAGATTTAACGGAAGATGCATTATGACTTAATTCGTAATCCAAAAGTTTTAAATCGATTACGTTTTTCTTCTAGTTTTACTTTCATTTCTACTGAGAATGCGCTCTCCGGCGTATTATAAGCACGCCGTGCTGCCATACTCATCATTTTACCCACGTCTTCTACTTGATCTTCATGCACCTGTAACTGAGCATTTTTAACATAGTGACGGGCAGTTTCACGATCGCGTAAAGATTCGGGTGCCGTAACATGCCGACTTAAATCTAGTGCATTTTGAGCGGTCTGTTGACGATAACTCGAACTGCCTACTTGCAGACGATTCAATTCGTTTGTCAGTTCTTCTCGAAATCGTGCATTTTTTTCACCGGTCATGTGTCACCCTCCTCTCAAGTAGTTTTACTAATTATATACCCTTTTCCTGAAAAATTCGACTCAAGTCATGCACATTACAAAACGGATCGTTCCAGGTCATGTTTGATTTGTACTCTTCGACAAGCTCAAGCAGCTTACTTTTATCGCACAACTCCAACAAATCTGTACTTTCAAGGTCTTCTAAGTCTTTCTGTCTAGAAGAAAAGATTTTAGTACACGCCAAGAGTTCAATATCTGGTACATAGACTTCAATCGCTTCAAATAGACCTTCAATCTTATGTCGGAAATCATTTTCCTGAAAATCTTCCCGTGGTGGAAACTGAATAACACCTTCGACAATTTCAATTTCATACTCCTCAAGTGCAGCCTTAAGTTCTTGTGTCACTACACCTTCTGTTATTCGAATATCAATATCTCGTGTCGGACGATACGTCGTTTTCTTGTTCATCATTTCTATAAAAAGAAGTATTCCTGAGGCGCCTACAATAACGATTTCGATTTCAATGTTTTTAGAGGCACAGAATGTATCAAGTACTAATAAAGTATCAATGATACCTTCAACATCTTTGTACTGATTAGAGTAAGACATAGTTGTTCCTCCTGATCAAACGGTTTCATACGAAATGGATGATTTAGCAATCATCGTCATATATACTATTGCAGCTTTCCAAGTTTCTTCGTTTACTTTGTATTTAAATAGGCTTGAAGAGCACGTCGGATGATTTCATCTTCTGATACCTGCTCTTTTCGCGCAGCTTCTGTCAGGCCAATAAATAGCGGATCTGTTAAGTCTGGAAAGCGGATCTGTACTTTCATGGGCTTTACGGGTTTCACTTCGGCCCCAAGCGTACGTTGTTCTTGACGTTCAATTAACATCCGCTTCACTTCACGTAATTGTTCACGTGTCATCTCATATACCGTCAGTTCTCCATTTTGTGTTGGATATTTCCGTTCCTCCAGTAAAGCCAACTTTGGATCTTCTGGCCATGTCAACAATTCTGCTAATTTAGAAGCACTAAAATCAACGTCGATCACTTTCTGAAGAAGTTTCTCTCCAAAGACATTCCAGAAGGATACGTATCGACTGACTTGCGAACGTGTTTGCCCAATTTTAGTTAAGAAATCTGTCCAGCTTCCTTGCTCTGCTTTAAACTGAGCTCTTGTTTCTTCGTTATGGAATAAAGCATTTGCATGAGCTAAGATTCGGCATTTTTCAACAAAGCTAGTCGCTTGGATGGTATCAATGTGATTATAATATTGAACCAGTCCGTCGACATCTTGTGGGAGCCGTTTTGTTAAAATACGCGATAGGCCAGTTGCTGGAAGGGACTGATAGGGATTCGAGATCGCAGGTGCTGCAAATTTTTTAACAGCCTCTATTTGTTCATCACGTAAGGATTCCGTTGCACTATCATTAACGGCTGGTTCTGTTACCGTTCCTTGAAAGCTTTTGAACGTAGGCTGCCCCTTTTTACGACTTCGACTCATAAGGCACGTACCTCCTCTGCTAACTGTAAATAGGCATCGGTTGCCGGACTTTTATGATCAATGACTGGACGGGATTCACGTTGGAGAGATTGAATCTTTAAAATGTATGGGATCGTAGTGAGGACAGGAATTCCAACCTCTTGTCCTAATTCATTCAGTTCTTCTACCGTCGTCACGTCCCCTTTCGAACGGGCGCTCACCATTGTTGGAATAAAGGCGGCGATATGGATATCTGCTTTGTAGCGTTTCATTTCCTCTAATTCCTCAGGAGCAGTATAAACAGCATCCATCGAAAACTTTTGCATTTGAACCGGCATGATGATTCGATCTTGTGCGACAAGTGCGCAACGCGCATATGGATTTAACGCAGAGGTGGATCCTGGACAATCGATCAAACAGATATCAAAGAACTCTTCTAGACGAGCTAATTCTTCGCTCAAACGGTACTCATATCCTAATTGACTCGTCAGTCCTGTTGGGGATGCTGAGCGACGTGTAGGTACTAAATGAATCGTGCCGTTCTCATATTCACACGTGACAATGACGTGTTCAATCGGCACATAAAAAGGATCATGTTCTTCCATTAAACAATCAAGAAGTACTTTCCCGTCGTAATCATCTGTCAATCCAAGACCGTTTGTGGTTGAAGCCTGATCATCGGCATCGATGACGAGGACACGTAGTCCTTGTCGTGCGTACACATGGGCAAGGTTAATCGTCGTCGTCGATTTTCCAACGCCCCCCTTACGATTGTATAATGCGATTTTCTTCACTGTTCTTCCTCCCCTTCTAGCCGATCGGTATTCTGATCATTCTCCACAATGTCACGGCTGATCGTGTCTTCTATTATGTTTGAGAGGTACTCACTAATGCTGAGTCCTTTCGCACTCGCCATCATCTGAATACGTTCAGATGTTTCTGTTGGTACTCGCGCTGAGACAACCGTCGATGCCACCTCTTTCTGGCGAAAAGCACGGACTTTTACACCGGATGTACTAGAACGATTGGCACGAATCTCTCGAACTGTTGCTTGCTCAATTGGCTTACGTCCATCTTCTACAGGAAGACCATGCAGAACAAAATCTTCCGGATCCTCGACATACATCAATTCAAAGATCTTTGAAGCCGGCAAAGTACTAAGCGACTCTTCAAATGGTTGTAATGTGTCATAGGCCTTAACGTAGCGTGAGGCAAGCGAATTTGAGAAGCTGACGACATCTAAAAAGTTTCGCCATTCTTGCTTATCATGCATTTCCGATCGGGCGATCGAAAGACGTTTTCCAATTTCAAAGACTGAGATGGTTTGGACCTTGGCTAGCTCTTTAATCTCAACCGCAAGATTTTCAAGATCACGTGAGACCGGTAACTTTTGCACAACAGATCCGATATCGATCAAACCACTCCGGTAAGGATGTTGCTCTTGCGGCTTCACTTTATGAATCTGTTTATTCCGTGCCTTCATTTTGATTGCCTCCGGTCATGTGACGTGCAAGTTCTCGAAACGGTAGGGCAAGTTCTAGTCCTTCCTTTGACTTGTATTGAAGAACACTTTTTCCATTGTCTGCTGCTTTCTCAATAAAGGCAGCTCGACGAACGGCCGGAAGAACGGCAAGACTCTCCGCATGTGCTAACTGCTTCATCGCCTCTGCATATTCCCGATCCCCTTTTAGACCTAAATCGATGGCAACTGGCATAATACCCGTTAAGTCGAGAGTAGCATTATAGAACTTTTTCACCTGACGAATGGTACGAATGGTACTACCTAATTGATCGAATACCAGTTTCTTCGGCATAAAGGGTACAACTACATGATCCGCACACGACAGGACCACTTTTGACAGTTCATTGATAGAAGGCACTGAGTCCAAGATAATCCAGTCAAACTCCTCTGCAAGTGGAGCAAGCATATCTTTCAACAAGAAGATTTTGTCTTGTTCCGATATCAAATTGATAAGTCGTGCATTCCGTTCATTTGAAGGGAGAAGACTAATATTATGTTTTTCATCATCAAATAAAATCTCTTCGATAGCAAGACCTTTCGCATGGACATCATACAGTGTCATGTATTGGATGGTGTCTGATTCCTTGAGCATCAATTTGCTTAGAGAACCTTGTGGATCAAGGTCCACTAGTAACGTCCGGTAACCGAGCTCTCCTAAGGCATGTCCCATGTTTAAGGAACATGTGGTTTTGCCTGAACCGCCTTTTGATATGTAAAACGTTAATATATTCATAACTTCTCCCCTTTCCTTTTTCATCATCACATAAGAGATCATTAAAAACAATTATTTTATCGGTAATCTAACAATATTTAAATTAAAATTGTGTATACATTGTATTTTTTAGAGTATACATTTCGACGTCGAAATGTATACGGGTTTTGAATTGTAAAATCTATTCTTCTCATGATCTATCTTCTATAGAATCAACGATTCGTTGGGACCTTGCGGATCTTATAAAAATAATAGTGATACCTAACAGATTATTAGTATTTAATACATTCTAAGAGATTAAAGGAGTTAAAAAAGAATTAAAAAGAATTGGAAAAAGCAAAGGGCACAAGATACCGTTGATACCAACAATTTTGAAACAAAAGATGTATTTGAAAAGAGACAAAAGAATTAGGAGAAGTTCTTAAATGTTTGCTTTTCAAGTATTAAAAAAATGATTAAATTCAGTACTTTTTGTTTATAAGTAAAATTTACTTGATTTATATTAATTAAAATTTGTTTTTTTTCCAAAAAGGTATAGCACATTTAAGATTGAACTTTTAAGCTCTTTAAAAAGACATTTTTATCTTTTTCTCACGGCAAATGAGTAGGTTGTATCGATAAACTGCTTGTTTTCACACGATATTTCAAAAAAGAGCACAACAAATAGACCATCATGCGATGGCCGATTTTTTAGAACGCTGCTGAAGACGTTCATTGAGATATAAAATTGGCGATTCAAAGAAAAGACGGTACACGTCTGTATCTTGAAGACCTTCTCCATAGCGATGGAAGTCGTTTCGAATAGTTCGTAAGACTTCACCACAGGCCGAGAAGCCATAGGTATCGCTAAGGGACTGGAGAGAAGACACAGGTACTTCAAGTGCATCAAAATCAACGAAGTCACGCGCAATCTCTCGAAGATCAAACCATCCGATCAATGTATCGGCACGTTCAGCTTCTTTGATGCGCTTGCTATTCACTTGATCCTCAAGTTTCACGTGAAACATAAGAGGGCGAGAAACAGTATGTATGCGTTTCTTTAAAGAAAGATTTTCTTTCACAGCACTGAGGAAATCCTTCGTATTTTCAACCAGCTGCACACGGAAGAGACGTGAAAGTTGATCGAGTATGCCTTTGACGGCAAGACGATGGCCACAATAGCGTGGCAGGAACCCTTTCACTTCATCATAGGTGAGTGTGGCTTGTTTCTGAGATTGGACATGGATATCCCGTTCTACCTGAACCAAGGCACGTAGCGCAACACGCAAAATATTGACGTGTTCGATTTCCATCAGGTGACGAACCATTTCACACCAGACAGACGTATAGCCGGTTTTTGAGTGGTAGGTGCCAGCTTCCTCAAAGAGGTCACGATAGTTTGCAAGGTAGTCAATCAGCTCGATCGAGATGACCCCAGAGAAGTGGACAGAATACCGAAGCAGGCCTACCTCTTCAAAAAGGCGTAGGTTATCATGAAGGGAACGAACGGAAGTATGGGCATATTCCGCTAATACTTGGCTCTCAATAAGGGCGAGCATCCCTTTGTCGTCACAGTGAGCCAAAAGTGTGATGAGATGACGGATCCGTGATTTTGTCCATTTCAAAGCTAAAAACGGTCCTGGGATATTATAATGGTGCTTTTCATACATAAAGCCCTCTTGTCGTTTTGTCCATCGCGTGAGACCACTCATCGCAATGAGTACTTTATTGGCAATTAATACGTGACGATTCTCATGATTGAATGACATACCTACACCTCCTCTACTCTGAACTATTACACCTAGTATCCTGTTCAAAAGAACAACTGTCAAAATGTAACTACGGTACGGTAAGGAGCGACCAAACCGTAAAAAACGTTGGTGTGAAGCCGTTTTCAGAGCCGGAAAACATGTCATTTGGGTACGGTCAAAAACGACCAAAATCTGAAGAATCGCATAGTAGCACCGTATAAGTGCTTTTTAGCTATACAATTTCCAAAGACAATGAAGCAAAAATGTCATTTCAGTACGGGATTTGACGACCAAGTTGTTAAAAGCGTCATTTCAGTACGGGATTTAGCGACCAGTATAGTGAAAAATGCTGTTTCAGTACGGTATCTGGCGACCAACACACAAAAAAAGTTCCTCAAAAATTTTTATTAAAATAGTACTTTTTTTGATAAATGTTGCTTCAGTACGGGATTTGGCGACCATTTCATTTAAGATGTTGTTTCGGTACGGGACTTAGCGACCCAAACAATCAGAGTGTCGTTTCAGTACGGTCTAAAACGACCAAAAGACATTAAAATGTTGAGAAAAGTGTGAGTTTAGTACGGTACGGGCCACTTAAAAATTAAATTTGGTCGTTTTACGACAGGATTCGACATTTTTGATCAGTCATTAATTTGTAGTTACACAAACGCTTATGTGAAATATGTTAAAGACATAGTGTGATTCAATAAATTTAATAAGAACATATGTTCTTTATTGTGGAGCTAATTATTTTATCAATCATCTATTTGTATTCTGTTTATCCTCATTATTTGATATATATGTATGAGTATTAAACGACATGAAGCTCATCAGTATAGCTTTTGAAAAATACTACGGTAATTTGCTCTTTCAAAGCGGATCCTCTAACAATTACTTTCACATAAGTGCTCAAAAGATTAGGGTATTGAAATTTTACTATTTTACTGAAGAATAATTACATTTAAAATAGACTTGAAAAAGATTGCAGCACATTTAAGTCGGCATTAAGGAAAAAGCAACAAGAAGAGCGTACGAGACAAAAGTGAACTGCCCCATAAAAGTTGGACATAAAAATCCAACTTTTATGGGGTGTTTTTTATGGCCAAATATACAAAGGCATTTAAGATCAAGGTCGCTGAACGTTACCTAGCGGGATGAGATGGATACAGGAGCTTGGCGAAAGAATTCGGGATCACACATGAACGGATCCATGTGTGGTCACGTCTCTATGAGCGTTGGGGAGAGACGATCTTCGATCGTTCCTATACAACCCACTCACCGGCATTTAAACTGGAAGTATTAAACGACATGGCGACTAACAGGCTGTCCGACTTAGAGGCGGCCGTTAAATACCGAATCTCTTCCCCGGGGATGATCTCAAGATGGCGATCGACGTATGAACGGGAAGGGGCTGAGGGCCTGGTCGCCAGATCGAAAGGACGTGCCCCGATGGCGAGACACAAGAAGAAGGATCCTGAAGAGATGACGGAGATCGAGAAGCTCAAGGAACGGGTCGAGTACCTCGAGATGGAGAACGCTGCGTTAAAAAAATTGAGAGCCTTGGTTCAAGAAGAGAATACGCGACGAACCGGATCAAGGCGCAAGTGATCGACGAGTTGCGGTCGATCTATCCCGTTCCGGGACTCCTCCGCGTGCTCGGTATGGCCCGGAGCGTCTATTACTATTGGCGGACGCGCCTGACGGGCGAGGATAAATATGCGGAGGTGAAGGCGGCTATCCATTTCCTCTTCCACGAACACGAGGGGCGATGTGGCTATCGTCGCATCCACGCACTTCTCGAACGCCAGGGCTTCCGGCACGATCCGAAGACCGTGCGCCGTCTCATGAACGATCTCGGTCTCAAGTGTCTTGTCCGCATGAAGCGATACCGCTCCTATAAGGGACGGGTCGGAGAGGTCGCGCCAAACCTTCTCCAACGGGACTTCATGGCCACCGGCCTGAACCAGAAATGGGTGACTGACGTCACTGAGTTCCACCTCTTCGGGGAGAAGCTTTATCTCTCGCTAATGATGGACTTAGGAAACCGTGAGATCATTGCCTATACCATGTCGGACCGCCCGACATACGGGTTCGTCGGCGAAATGTTGGATCAGGTAATCAGTAAGCTCGACGGCGAAGCCCGACCGATCATCCATTCCGACCAAGGTTGGCACTATCAGTATCGAGCGTTCATCGGTACGCTTCACGAGCACGGCATCACACAAAGTATGTCCCGTAAGGGAAACTGTCTCGACAACGCAGCCATCGAGAGCTTCTTCGCCGTGCTCAAGTCAGAGCTCCTGTATCTCAAGGAATTCAATGACATGGACCACTTCAAATGTGAGCTCGAGCGTTATATCGAGTACTATAACCATCGTCGCATCAAGAGACGACTAAAAAACCTGAGCCCGGTAGAATACCGCACTCAGGTCCTCAAGGTCGCCTGACAAACTATTTAATGTCTAACTTTTTTGGTTCAGTTCAAAGTCTCGTACGCTCTTCTTCATTGTTCGTATATTTGCCTTGTAAGACACTTTTAATTTTAACTAACACATGCTTAAAGTAAAAGTGCATTACTCCGATCATGGTGTTCCCAACGTTCCAATGGATGGAAGTACAAGAAGTAGTAATCTCCAGATCGATGCCAGTCTCGGATTATGAAATCAAGTTCTTTAATGCGATCCAAGTTTGTTTCAAGCTCTTTCAAGTTCTCTGCCTTCCGACTTTTATTAAATCGGATAGAATGTGTGAACTGACGCCAGTGGCGTTTTGCTGGCATTTCTTCATTCAATTGGTAAGAACTTAACCGTTCTTTTTGAAGAACAAAGGATAAATGATAAGCGAAAGTTCCCTTTAATCGCTCAATTTGTTCCCCGTAGATACTAATGATCTGTTGTTTCAATAAATCATCATAAACTTCTTCAGAAACAGTGACAGTGATTTGAGTATCCCGTTTAATAGAAGAAGCTCCGCTAATTTTGACAGAAGAGAAGAGACCAAAAATTGAAAGATCGCCTTCTTCACTTCTAACTGCAACACGATAATAACCGAGCTTTACAAGACGTTGTGTTGTAAGAGTGTAGCTCTTACCACTATCGTTTCCATAAATCTTTTTGACGAGTTTCGAAATCGGAAAAACAATTTTCCGACTGGTCTGGAAGGTTACATCTCGATAAGACAGAATCTCATTAAGTGCTTCAAAATCGCGTGCGTCAAGATCTGGTACATTTCCTTCGAGCTCTGCAATGAATTCGTTACTTACAAGAACAGATAAATTAGTCGGTACACCTTGTTTATATTTAGGGACAACAGCGGAATAGTCATGTAGATCGAGGGATAAATCACTCAACATGCCTTCACCCTGATTGAATTTTTCTGTCGAATTCCTCATACGATCAGCGATTCCGAAAAATGGTACAGTAATTGAAGTCGAAGTAGCAACATGTGCTTTCGGCTGTGCTCTTTGTAATTCCTTCGCAACCTCTCCAATGACCATTAGAATATCTGTCCGCATCGTCGTCGTTTGTTGATTTTTCGTTTTTTGTCCCCAATGCGGGTAGGTATGAATCAGCAAGTTATTATTCTCAGCCCATTCTTCAAGCTCTTGTATATGTTCCTGCATTAATTTCTCAACACTATCAGCAGAGAACTTTCGCTGAAACCCTTCCTTACCTGCAATGTCCCAGTATTCAAGATACATCTTATGAAGACCACGTAATTCTTTCATCGGCCCTTTATTTTCAAGATAGTTTTTAACAGCTGCACGTACCCAGCGCCGTTTCAATTTCTTAAATGAATAATAACGAAGTTTTGTATAAACATCTTCTTCATTTTGAAATTCATAATACTCTTCATAGAGTTGATTTACATAGGCTTCGACATCGATGATATCGATGGAGATCAGTTGTTCTGTAACATCGTTCTCTAGCAAGGTCTTCGCTGCTTGAGATACAACAAGTTGTCTATGTTGGACGGATGAGGTAGAGTCCATAATGCATCGCCCCCTTAATTCAATACAACAAGCATAGCATGTATTGCTAAATGTGAGGAGATTTGATAAAAGTGTGCGCCGGCGCATACTTTTTGAAAAATAAATCGGTCTATATGTATCTTGCATCATTTAAACTTCAGACCGTTTGACTGTTATCAATCATGATGACTTGTCCCGTTATGGACGGTTGTGTCAATTGGAATAGGATAGCATCCGCGATCTCCTCCGGTGTGGAGACTCTCTCCAATGGAAGGTTACCCGCAAAACCATTCATCTGTTCCTCATTCTCAGCCCATCAACTCGTGGCTTTGTAAGGGATTGAAGAAGCGAACGTCGCTCACTCCCGTTACGCTCCCGAGATTGACGAATGCACGTGCGGATTGTTTTTTCATGTATAGGAAGACCTCTTTTACACAATGGAACATGCCCTTCACGTTAACTACAAATAGAGAATCCCATACCTCTTCCTTCACTTCATTCAGTTTGCTCATAGGAATCTGAGATGTAATGCTTGTATTGTTCATCAAAAAATCAATCCTTCCAAGCATAGAGGTGGTATAGGTGACCATATCCAGAACTCACACTCTTTTAAGACATCGGCTCGATTAGGCAATGCTACACCACAATTTGTTAACAATCTTTTCTACGATCTCAAGTGCCCCTTATTCAGACTGACTATAATTGACTATAACATTTTATCATTCAGCGGCTAACCGGAGCTTTATCGTGCGGCCTATGCCGGATTCAGCTCCTGTCACGTTGGTTACTTTATCCTTTAAAATTATCGAAAATTTTCCTCTCTTCTTTTATGTGATTGATTTCGTTATCTTTCTATTTGAGCGGGGAGTACAATTCTTGATAATGACCGGGGTATCAATGCGAGGGATGTCTAAAAAGGAAGATAGCATTGGATACTCAGAATTTATTTATTTTCAAGCATGTAGCAGATTACATTCGGTATTAAGAGTAGCTGAGAAGTTGGGTTATTTTCAATCAAACGTTAGTCAGCACATGAAGATTCTTGAGAACGATCTAGGCAACCGTCTAATACATAGTAATTGTGGAATAAGAATGGCGGAAAAGGGGATTAAGGTGTTAGATTATGTTGAGGACATCCTGAAGCTAATGTAGAATGCGTATTTCGCAATTCAATTACTAAAAGAAATGGAGAGAAGAATTGACCATTAATGTAACACAGATAATATAAGCAGTTATGCTTCCAAGAATCTTTTTACTCTTCACGGAAGAGAACAATGAAATTGGTATGTCGGTGAAAAAATAGGACAAGTAGCGGTTACAAGAGATGCTTTTCTATTGTGAAATTGATGTAGTGTTCGTCAACGGATTATTCGACGAAGAACGCTTTGAGTCTGTACATAGTTTTTTGAAGATGTAGTCTTCTTGTCCCACCAAGATGTAAGATTAGGAGAAGATAGATGCCCGACACTCATCGTCAATAGTGACACCACGTGTACGTACCGGACCCGATCCGAACGATTGAAGTCGCGAAGGAAATGGGATATTCGGATTCTAAAATAATGGAGTTCGATACACTCGATTCTATGCTAAATGCCATAGAGTCAGGGAGGGGGATGAGTGTTGTACGAAAGCAGATTCTAGATAATCGAAAAGCGGTACAAGGAATAAATCGAACAGAGTTACTTTCGCCGGTCCGGATAGAATTCATAGTTAGTCTGAATAGGAAAAGTACCAAGGGTCTTTCTAAATTTATCCTCTTTTTGAAGTCATTATCCCTGTACATATGAATTCAAAGTATGACCATGTAAATTGTACGACAATCCAGATTTGAATTTCGAAACTAAACATATAATAGGATGAGTGTCTCATGAAAGTAAAAGGTGAAATAATAAAAGTATGCGTCGGCGCATACTTTTATTATTTCACCTACCATAATTTATGTAAAAAATAAATTTATCCCGAGGGATTATTAATGCTTTAATCTACGAGTAAAAATAAGCTATCAATCATCAATGAGTCATATTTCGTTTTCATAAATCGACTGAAAGGATTAGATTAGGGATCTTCGTCACGACGTTTCTTAAAATATGACGAGATATGTTTGAAACTGGGTAGGTCTGAACCAGAAAAAACTCAATGGAAATGATGTTTCACGTGAAACGAAAGAACACGTACTGTAAAAACACCTTGTAAGGAGACGATTTGATCGTTTCAAAAACAGAGATGGTTAATGGAACATGTATAGAATGATAATCCGATTAGTCACTCAAGACATGGTTCGCGGACATCCATGATTTATCCTGGATCATGTAAGAAAAAAAAGTGTGCGCTGGCGCACACTTTTTTTAGAACGGGTAAGGCGAAACACTTTAATAGAGATTGAACGGTCGAGATTTGATCCCAGACCTTTTCAATGAAGACCGAGTGCTTGATATCTTCTACGGCTTAATTCATCATATATTACCATCTAATCATTTTTGAAATGTTTACGTAAAATAAAGTTGAATATGAAAAAAGGATTCATGTATGAAGTTCACGAAACGTGAAAGAGGTCTGACAAAGACATTAGTTCCAATCACAAGCATTCCCATCATTATCACGATCTAAGTCATGGGATCATATACAGTGCCTTCAGTAGCTAGATAAAAATCTTGAGCAGCTTGCGCACTTGAAAAGTCACCACAATCACGGTCTGCACCGTACAGATCGTATTCCAGATCAGTTGCTACCTCTGTTTCTGCTTCGTCTACGTAATACTCATCAGGAATATTCTCTGCTTCATCCATCATCGTTTCAATGTTCGCCAAAGCCGATTCGAGTTCATCTACTTTCTCTTCAGCAGCTATCCGATTTATTTCTTTTTTCTCTTAAGTCATCCTCAAGTGCAGATCGCTTGTCTGCTTTTTCTTGATAGCTTTCGACCATTTGTAAACATAACTTCTGTTCTCGCGCTAGTTCTTCTTTTTAATTCTTTGTTTCTCGTTGCTCTTCTTTTAGTTTAAGTTGCGTGTCTTTAAAAGACGTTTTCAACTCTTTCGATTCTTCCTTTGATGCTTCCAATCTTTCGGTCTCTTGAGGGGAAGATCTCGCTTCATTTGTTGCTTTCACCATGTATAGAGATATCGTAAAAGCAATAAATACGCCTATCTAAACGACAGAAACTAGATACTTTATTCGATTTTGAAGTTTTGGCTTGAAGTAAAAGTAAGGATTTAGAACCAAGACGAATAGGCCAATGACATCCCAGAAGGTTATGGTGAAGAGTAGAAGATAATTGATAGCAATCATGACGAGTAAAATCCCCTTTGCAGATATTCATAAGCTCACCTCCTGTATGAAAATATTTATAAAAAACACTGGATATAGTAAAATTTCTCCTGATCTTTAAAAGATATTGTCTAAAAGAAATTTTATTTATTCTAACAGTAATTATGTCTCTGTTCGAATGAAAGAGTATAAATCACTAATTTATATAATCAATAAAATAAGGATGTATAATTGCTTAGAAATGCCAGAATGATAGATAGTTACTCTAGATTTATCAATGAATGAATTAACAAGCAACTCGGAGGAAAATTTTACTGCTTCTTATGATAATTGTTCTTTGGTCTCCTATAGATCTGTTTCAAAAAAGTAAAGTAATTGAACGGAGCGCGTATGATTTTGAGACGGATAAGGTGAAGATTAAAGATAAAACGAAAAGAAGAATAGATTAGTGGGGGATTTAATAATCACGGATTAAACGATGGATGGTTATATAAAAATCAAGTAGTTGCAAATAAAAAATCACTATTTGTAATAGATAATTTGTTTCTGATAAAGTGAAAATTTTTCTAGTATTATATAAAGACTTTATTCTCG
>NZ_QXJB01000013.1:0-25526 GCF_003598705.1 Exiguobacterium sp. RIT452 | reverse complement strand
CTCATCTCCGCCACCAGAAGCGAATGCTGCTGTTCCTGGTAATACGAGTGCTGCTGCCATTGCTGTTGCTGCGAATTTTTTCGTGTTTTTCATTTTGTCTCATCCTCTCAAATTTGGGTGGTATTTAAAACGTGTTTGGTAGTTTTTGTTTTACCGTTCTGAACAGCATACGCACCTCGATTTTATTTGGATTGAAAAATCATAAAAGTTTTTTTAAAAAAGCAGGTAGATTTACTTCTCTTCCTTATATAGAAAATGCAGAACTTTTTTTACAAGTTCCTCGTTTGTGCATGTTACACTTAAAAAAAGAACGGTTTTGTAGCTAAATCGAAACTATTTAATACCAGGTACTAATATGCTATGATGTTCTTAGACTGACTCAACGAAAGGTGATCAAGATGGTACAAAATCAAGCAGGAACAGACCAACCGACACGTGAACGTCTCAAACGTCATCAACAAGCAGACAATCAGGGACAACAAGACAAGGAACCGAAACAGCGTCAAAAGATGCGTGAGTATTCCTCACGTCGTGTTCCGATTATCGTTCGCTTACTGATCGTTCTTCTGTTAGTCGTCGTTGCGTTAGTCATCGGTGCGATGGTTGGGTATGCGACACTTGGTGGTGGCGAAGCGATGGATGTCCTTAAGCTCGACACATGGACCCGCATCACCGATTTTTGGACGAAATCTTAAACTAACCAGTGATTGGAGCTGTTTATATGTATACGATTGAACAAATCAAGGAAGTGATTCCCCACCGTTATCCCTTTTTACTCGTCGACCGGATTTTAGAAGTCGAAGAAGGTAAACGGGCGGTCGGAATCAAAAATGTCACGGCCAATGAAGAATTCTTCAATGGTCATTTTCCAGACTACAACGTCATGCCCGGCGTCTTGATCGTCGAAGCATTAGCGCAAGTCGGTGCCTTTGCTGTCCTTAAGATGGAACAGAATCAAGGGAAACTCGCTTTCTTCGCGGGTATTGAAAACTGCCGGTTTAAGCGTCAAGTCGTCCCCGGTGACCAGCTCCGACTGGAAGTCGAACTGACGAAACTGCGTGGACCGATTGGTAAAGGGCGTGCCACAGCAACGGTCGATGGGGAAGTCGCCTGTACCGCTGAACTCACTTTCGCGATCAAGTGAAGATGTGATGAAGCGCTGGCTGATTCCATTGGCGATTTCGCTGCTTGTCGTTCCTGGTTGTCAACGTGCTGACGAGGTGGAGACCGCTTCCCCGACGGTCATCATCGATCCTGTCAAACGTGCTGGACAAACAGAAAACATCTCGGCTCAGATTTCAGCAACGGAAAATGATCGAATGCGTTTGACGATTCGCACGGCAAACGATATCCGACTCGACGACCAGCAAGTCGATATCCGACTGGATGTCGCCAATCAGTCGATTCCGTTCCCATTTGTTTCATTCGAAGCAAAAAAAATGGGTGAAGTCAGAACGTATACGTCCGATACGACCATCGAAAAAGAAGTATTTGATGAAAACCGCTTACCGGTCTTAATCATCGATGCCGGTGCAGGACGCGGCATTGAGATTCCGCTCGAAGTCGTGCGATAAAAACAAAGGAAGCATACGATAACCAATCGTTCCCGGTTATCGTATGCTTCTTTTTTTATGTTTCTAGTAGCTAAAAGAGGGAATTTCTCAAAGGAATACTTAGTCAGAAAAAAATGAAGGAGGAACGAACAATGTCTGAACATCAACAAGTTGCGTTAAACGAATTACAAAAGTGCATCACAGCCTGCAATGTCTGTTTTGACGCTTGTCTAAACGAGCCGCATGTCGGTCATATGGCAGATTGTATCCGTCTTGATCGTGATTGTGCCGATATTTGCAGTCTCCTCAACCAGGCGATTGCCCGAAACAGTCCAAACATCGCAGCGTTGGCGACGGCGTGTGTGGAGATTTGCCGAGCATGTGCAGAAGAATGCGGCAAACACGAGCATGACCATTGTCAGCAGTGTGCAGTTGCCTGTGAAGCTTGTGCGACAGCTTGTGAAGCATTGATCTGATGAAAAAAACCGATAAAATCCATACAGGTTGCTTTGCTCCTTTGAGCAAAAGCGACCTTTTTTAATGAAAACAATCGAATTTAAGATTTCATGTGGTTTATTTTTCCTTTATTGTTTAAAATCTAGGTAGAACATATTTAAAGAATGGGGCGAAATGAACAGAATGAAAAAATTAGGCATGTACATACTGGCCTGTTTGCTTGTTTTTGGTGTCATCACACCGGCACAAGCCGAAACAGCACTGACGTGGGACGTCAAAGGAACGGGAACGAATCCTTACACACTAACCTTTACGGGTGAAGGCGTCGTCAACCTCGAATCGGAAACCACATTGGTTTTTGAAGAGGGCGTGACAGGGCAAGACATCGACATCGCGAAAACACCAATCGTGACGTTCACGGCAGAGACGGCACCAGTCGTCAAGATCGTCTCGGCCGATCAAACGAAAACGGTCTTGATTGAGTTTGGCCGTGAAGTCAAAGAAGAACCGACACCAGAAGAGCCGGTGACGGAAGATCCTCCTGCTGAGGAACCAGTTGAAGAAGATCCGGTCAAAGAAGAACCGATTAAAGAAGAACCAAAACCGGAGACGGAACAACCGGTCGCGACGACAGGAACGATCAGCGGAACGATCTGGTACGATGAAAACGAAGACGGAATCCGTCAAGAGAAAGAAACGCGTATCAGTGATGTGCCGGTCTACCTCTTGAACGCGGACTATGACGTTGTCGACGAAGCCTATACAAAAGACGGTCTTTATTCGTTTAAGGACCTGAAGCCGGGCACATACTACATCGACGTCTACGGCATGGACATCGGCTACTACTCCACTTCACCGCAACACGAGGGAACGGACCCGACAATCGATTCTGACCTTGATGAGGATGATATGGCGAAAGTTAAACTGACAGCCGGTGAGAATGTACAAATCGATGCCGGTTTATACGGTTATGATGAAGAAGCAGAGTTAGATTTTTCAAACTTATTGCTCGTCACGAACTTCTTTGATGCGAACGCCGACAAGATTCCAGGTTACTCGGAGCAAACACTTCCTGCGACGTACACGGTGACGGATGCGATCACAGGCAGCGACGTCTATACGGAGAAAGTCGGGAAAGACGACGCATTGATGATTGAATTGACACCTGGTACGTACACAGTCAAAACAGAAGTCGCTTCTGGATACACGGTGGAAGCGATGCACCACATCTCACTGGACGACTTGATGGATTCGCTTGATTTTGAAATGACGAAAGCCAGCGTCAAAGCATTGGCAGTCGGCATGGCGGATGAAGAGGAAGAAGAATTCCCGGAATACGATGAGTTCTTGAAACTGTTCGAACGCAAAGCAACAACGGATTCGATCACATTGACGGAAGACACGATGGGGTATTTCCTCGTCGCGGAAATCGCAAAAGCAAAACCGGTCGTAGCACCGAAGCCAACACCGACACCGACGAAAACATCGGTCAAGACGGTCGAAGCACCGGCGACGAACGTAGCGGATCAACAAACAACGAACACGACGTCAAACGAACGTCTCCCGCAAGCGGGTGAAGACAAACCGTTCCCATACGCAGCAACGGGAGCAGGTCTCGCTGTAGTCGGACTTTGGTTATTGTTACGACGCGCTGGATAACAGGAAAGCCCTTTGGACCGAATCGGTTCAGAGGGCTTTTTGATGTGTGTCTCGATTGACACACACGCACACACGTGTGTATAGTAAGGGTATCAAATGAATGGAAAGAGGGATGACGATGTTAACAACAAAACAGATCAGTGAATTGTTACGTGTCTCGGAAGAAACGGTCCGTCGTTGGATTCGGACAGGCGAACTGCATGCCGAACAGGATGGTAAAGGGTACTTGGTCGATGAACTGGCGTTAAAACGTCTCGTCGACGAAAAGTCGCAGATTCCAGGGAACGCGATGAACAAAGTCTTGCCGATCATCAACGATTTGTTTGGACCGGAAGCAGCGAAGTTCGCGAAGTCGAACTTGTTTGATCCGCTCCGCCAGTCGATGGATCAGACAGCCCCGCCTCGTCCGGAAGCATCACCGGAATCGGTTGCGGAAGAACTGAGCCAGCTGAAGCGGAAAAAACGTCGTCTCGAACTCGAACATGAACTGAAGTTGCTTGAGATCGAAGAAAAGATTGCCGTTCTCGAACAAAAAGCGAACCATTTTTAAATCAGACGGTACCAGACGAACGATCCCGATACATCAACGGGGTCGTTTTTTTTGATAGGGAAGAGGAATTCGCCTTAGTAAACCAGAACGAGCAAACCAGTTCTGCTTCCGAAACGGACTGTGCGACAATGGGGATATCTTATTAAGCAGAGGAGTCGAAGAGATGTTCCAACGCGATATCGCACAACACTGGCAAGTGACGTATCAGCAAAACGGTTACCCCCATGTCCAGCAAGGCTGGGTGCTGCCGCCGGAGCGAAAAGACGAGTTTGATCCGTTCATTTTGATGGCGGAAGACTGGTTCAAACGCGGAACCTTTTCCGATCATCCGCACCGCGGTTTCCAGACGATTACCTACGTGATTGACGGACGACTGGAACATATCGATAATCACGGCGGACATTCAATCCTCGACGCCGGTGATGTCCAGTACATGAACGCCGGTTGGGCGGCGCGTCACGCGGAAGAAGCGGTTGATGACGATCTGATCCATACGCTGCAACTGTGGCTGAATCTCCCGAAACGTTTGAAGGAGACGACGACTTCGTATCAAAACGTCCTGCTCGAAGACGCACCGGTCGTACCGTTCGATGGGGGACAGGTCCGGGTCTATTCCGGTGATATCGCCGGGGTGACCGGACCACTCGACAGTCTGGTGCCGATCACGATGAGTGAGATTGCACTCGCACCGGGTGCGACGTATACACACGTCCTCCCGACGAACCATAATGCGTTTATGTATGTTTTGGCGGGAGAGATCGAAGCCGGAGCAAACAAGACGCGGCTTGCGAAGACGACGGCCGCGACACTGACGTTTGACGAACAGGCGTCGGGTGACAGTGGACTGGAACTGACGGCTGTCAGCCGGACGAAGATCTTGATCTATTCCGGACAGCCGATTCGGGAAGAGACGATTGCTTATGGACCGTTTGTCATGAACACGGAAGACGAGATCCGTCAGGCGTACCGGGATTACCACGACGGCAAGTTCGGACCACCGGCTGTCTTGTGACGACAAAAAACCAGTTCCACAAGTGGACTGGTTTTGTTTCATTGATAGGCGGACACCGCTCGACCTTAGGATGAGGTGGAATCGGTCGTCCGTTTTTTCTTTCGCCACCAATACCAGTAGCCAAGTCCAAGTGTAATCGGGATGGCAGCCAGGTAGGGGTTGGCCTCTAAATAACTGATGATCTCAAACAGCGCGAACCATCCACTGAGTAACCCAAGGATAAGTAAGATCGTCCGAATCGCTTCAGGCAGCTTCCGGATACGATATGCGAAGAGACATACGAGGCAAAAGATGATAATCGCCACGAGCATTCCTCCCATTCCCGTATCCAGTATAGCGTATTCGAAAAGCTTTTTCGATGGTGAATGGTGTGTTTTTATCGGAATGATTTTCGAACAATCAAACCTTCTGACCTGTCATATAGGGTGAGTCCGTTACGGATTCATCCTATTTTTAATGGTGAAAAGGAGACCAAAAATGAAAATCGATTATTTCAGCGTCATGCCGAGTGGTCCAAAAGGCGCACTGGAAATTCATTGTTTGACGAACGGCAACTGGTATCGACGGGTGAGTGAAGAATGGGAACGTGCGATTCATTACGGTGCCGGTCTGATTCGCATCAAGGACAAAGGAGCCGAATTACGGATTCCGATCGAATTCGGACTCGGTTATGTCTTACAGTACTTACGGCAATTCGTCGCAGCAGAACGACATACGCTGGATCAGGCGAGACACCATCTACAACAACAGCTGGAATGGATCGGACGTGGCTTACCGATCCAATTGCGTCGACTGGATGAAATGATTGAAGTAACAGCGGACACCGACCATCGATTTCGTCGGGATGCTTTTTTGACAGCAATCGAACAAGCTAATCAAAAGGTGTTATGAGGCAAAAAGACAGTTACTTTTTTTCAAGTGCCTGTCTTTATTTTATTTCACAAAAATATTGACTTATATGAAATTCTATATAAATGTAAGCGTTTTCTCAAAAAAGGACAGTTAGATTTTTAATTTCCATATACAGCCTGTAAATATATTTTACTAGTTACTACTATTCACCTATTTTTTACAAAAAACCTATTGTCGTTAGTTTCCTGGTTTTGTATATTGAACCTGTAGCTGAGTCATTCACTTTTTTAGAAGTATGATTTGGTACAAACCTACCACATACTGAAATCCTTCATATTCAAGGATTTCGACAACATCTTTCTGTTCATCCCAAACTGGATACATAATGGATCACTGACGATCGTCTACTGAATAGGCGATGGATCGGCGCGTGAAACAGAACGTATTCCTCCGAAGAAGACAGAAGGATTGTTGCATGGATTAAAGTAAATATTTACAAATATTTTACTTTAAATGTAGGTTATCTGGTTGGGATTGTTGCTTTTAGTTTTGAAAGACAAGAGGAGGAATTGTAAACATGGCTTACTCGAAAAAAACCAACAAATTGTACGCTGCTGCAGCTGCACTCGCGGTTACTGCATCTGTCGTCGCACCGGTTGCTGCTGACGCGGCATCAAAGGTCTCTGTTAAATACATCGAACCAATCTTGATGAAACATGCAGGTGGTTCAAAGTATGCGGTTAAGAAATTGACGTTGCCAACAAAGGTCAAAGTCAAACTTTCAAACGGCAAGTACGAAATGCGTTCTGTTAAGTGGAGCGGCTCCGTGAAGTTTGAACAGAAGTACATCAACAAGTACCAAGTCCTTTACGGTACAGTTTCCGGTACTTCAAAAAAAGCCATCCTCAAAGTAGAACTTCAGAACTATGTCGTTGATATCCTCGAACCAGTCCTCGAACCAGTTGCAGTCGGAGGCAAAGTCGTTCTTCCAAGCACGATCAGCATCCGTTATAAATCAGGCATCATCGTAAAACGCCCGATCAGCAAATTCAACATCAAAACACCGAGCACATCAAAAGCCGGTAAATATAAAATTGCTTACACATACAAAGGTGCGAACTCTGTCGTGAAGGGTTCAATCAATTATGAAGTGAAAGCAGCAATGATCTCAAACGTCATGGGAAGCGTCGATGATCAGACACTTTCTGTTAAAGCAGACGTCATGTACCCAGCTGTGGGTGCGATGGCCGAACTCTTGATCTATCCAGGGAAAGATATGACGAAAGCACCGATCGTCGTCAAAGGATCCCTTTCTAAAGGGAAATTCATGGCGTCACAAGGTGGCATTCCTGAAGGCACACACAGCTATGTCGTCAAAATTGGCAATGTGAAATCAGCTGCGATGGACTTCACGGTTGCAAACACAGTTCTTGCTTCAGCAAAAGCACTCGGCAAAGAGAAAGTCGAAGTATCGTTCTCGCGTGCGGTTGATTCTGTTACTGCAAACAACTTCAAAATCGCAGGCGGTACAGTCAAATCAGCAACACTCAGTGCTGACAAGAAATCGGCAGTTCTTGAAGTTGAAGGCTTAGAGTACGATAAAGATTACACAGTCGACGCGAAAGGCATCCTCATCGGTGGCGTCGCGAAAGACCTCGGTTCACTCAGCTTCATGACGCAAAGCGTTGAAAACATCTGGATGCTTGAAGTCACACCAAAAGCGTCTTCGATTCTGGCGAACGGATCAGACAATACGGAAGTGACATTCCAGTTGAAAAACAAAGCAACAGGTGAAGTGGATACGAAGGCAGACGATATCGTCTTGAAATTATCGACATCATTCGGTTCACTTTCGCAAGAACGTGTCACAATTCAAGATGGTAAAGCGACAGTCCTCCTCACTTCTGAGTTCAGCAACACGGATCTCGAAGCGACAATCGATGCGCAAATCATCGAGACAGTCAACGGTGAGTATAAAGACTTGATCGGTAAAATCGATGGACAAGCAAAAGTGAAATTTAGTACAGTTATGGTCACACCAGCTCCGATTGAGATGATCAATGTCCTTGCAGCTGAATCAAACCAAGCGGATCGCGTGACGATCTTCCTCGACAAAGCCGTTTCACGTGAGTTGTTACTCAAGTCGTTCGGTCTTGATAAAGTGAGACAAGGTCTTCACGAAGAAGATTACATGGCGAATGACAATATCCAAATCGAGCAATTCGACGGGATGAAACGCGTCATCGGCATCAAGTCAGTTCCTTCGAATCCAAAAGCCTTCGAAGTCATCTTGGATAAAGAAACACCACTCCAAGACAACGCGACGGTCAAAGTTCTTGCGAAAATCACAAGCAGTACAGATACAGAAGTGAAGTCAAAAGCAAGCTTCAAATTGACAGATGCACGTCAACCGGAAGTCACGTCTGTTAAACCAGTCGGCTTGAACCAACTCGAAGTGAAATTCTCAGAAGCAATTGCTGATGCGAAATTCAAAATCGACGGTCAGTTCGGCGAAAAATACTTCGACGTGAAATACCTCGGCTTCGATAACAAAGAAGGAGTCGACCGCCGTGATACAGTCATCATCACATTAAATGATGAAATGATGATGGCGAAAGCAGAAGAAGCTTACCCAGGACCGAAAAAAGGTTACTTCACTCCAGGTAAACACTCACTTCAGATCTGGGATGCAATGGACTTCGCGGCCCTTTCGGATGAGTCGAACATCGGAACGACACAAAACCTCGACTTCACAGTTGCGGCAGATACAGTCAAACCGACAGCTGGTGTCGTCGTCGAGTCGCCTGAACAATTCCGTGTGATGTTCAGCAAACAACTCAAAAACCTCAGCCTTGCTGATGTTCAAGCACTCCTTGGTTCGAAAATGAAACTGGAGCGTTACAACTCAGGCACGAAATTGTATGAAGACTTCAGCCAGTACGCTGAAATCACATACTACAACGAAGAAACAGGCGAAGTCCTCGTCGAGCTCAAAAAAGACTGGACGGAAATCTACGATACCGTCAACACGAAAGAAAACTACTACAACGATAAGTTCAAAATCACGCTCGCGAAAGATTCTGTCAAAGCGGAAGCGAACGGCGAGAAAAACGATGCCTTGTCACTCGACCTTAACTACTCTGGTTCACCACTGAACACACCAGATCTGAAGAGTGCGGAAATCAATGCCATCGACCGTATCCTCCTCTCAAACGACTTCAACGTCATGATGAGCGAGCCGGTTAAATTACGTGGTCTTGATCAAGCTGATACACCACTCATCAACGCGGACGGTACAGTCTTGCCGCCGAAAACAACAGTTGAGTTCATCGGTAAAGACAAAGACGGCAAGATCGTCACGATCGATGGTTCAGTCGTTGGCTACACAAACAGTTCAGACATGAACTTCCGTGTCGCAGCCAACCAAAGCCTGCAAAGCCTCGTCGACAACGCAGGATACGGCGAAGAGTGGAAAGTCGTCGTCAAATCACTTTCAGATGATGTCGGTAACACGGTTGCTACAGCGACACATGACTTCAAAATCATGAAAACGCCTGTTAAACCAGTTGTTTCACCGTTCGAAATCGAAAAAGTGTCGGCTAACGCAAAAGACGAAAAAGATGTCATCCGCGTCAAGTTCTCGGAAGGTGTTCAGTACTCAGGTATGTACGATGCAACAAGTACAGCTCAGTACACATTAAACGGGAAAAACTTGCCGGTCGGCACAAGCATCTCGCTTGCTGACTCAGATGATAACCTCTCGAACGGACTTGATATCGTTAAGATCAAGGTTCCAGCAGGTACGCTCAAAACATTGTCAAACGTCATCACGGTTAACAAAGAGCTTCAGTCGTATGACAATTCTGTCTTGACTGGCGGCTACGAGAAAGCAGTTCTTCTCGGATTATAATCAGATTTCACCTCAACATCTTCCATCCAGAAATGGGTGGAAGATGTTTTGTTATATCTTTAATAAAAATGAAAATGAACCGATAAAAAGACGGAAAATAGGTGTTTGTCATAATTTTTTCCAGTATACTTAATGAATAGGACAAAAGGCGGATAAGGGAGTGGGGAAATGAAAAAGTGGTTAGTCGGTTTGACAGTTTTCGGTTTGCTCGGGACGATGGTCCCGGTTCAGGTGGAAGCGGCAGGAACGGGAGCCAAGAAGTTGCCGGTACTGGATACAAAAACAAAAAAAGCGTACATCAAAGGAACGTTTGACAGTAAAGGGAAAGCATTGTTCTACTTTGATACGAAAACGTATCTGACGGGCGGGACACACTTGAAGTTTGCGGCGGACGCAACGGAAGCCGTCACAGTCTATGAGTCACAAACGGACTATCAAAAACAACTGGTCTACGAACGTTACGCGGAAGTCAGTGATCAATCGTTGATCTTCCCACTCAGTTGGAGCGGGCGTCAATACATAGAAATCGAAGGGAAGAAAAATACGGCATTTGTCGTTCCGTTTAAACTCGAACGGTTTGAGCCGATGCGCGAACAACTGGCAAAAGCCAGCACGTCGGCAAAGGCAAGCAGTCTTGTTGTCAAAGTAACGGGAACGACGAGTCAGGCGATGCAGTTTTCTGAGAAAACGGACGCCGTCAAACGGGAGACGATTGACGCCGGACTGAAGCTTGAGAAATTCACGTACCGGACGGTCATGCAGGCACTTGCTGCCAAACGCCAACTCGAACAAACACGGGGTGTCGCCTACGTCGAACTCGACAGTCAGATGCGTTTACTTAACAGCGATGTTTTCAAATCGTATCAGTGGTCGTTGAACAATACCGGACAACGGGGTGGCGTCAAAGGAGCCGATATCAATTTCGATGCGATGAAAAAGCGGATTGCTTCGAAAAAACAATCGCCGGTCCTCGTCGCGGTCATCGATACGGGTATCAATCCGACGTATGCCGATTTTGCCGGACGTGTCCGGATGGATCTCGGTTATGACTTTGTCCGCAGGCAACGAATCGCGATTGATGATCATGGGCACGGTTCGCACGTCGCCGGTATTATTGCGGCGAACAGCAACAATACCTACGGAATGTCTGGCATCAATACGAAAGCATCTATCATTCCGATTAAAGTGTTCGCAGAAAGCGGCTATGGATCAAATTCAAATATCGCGAAAGGAATCATGCATGCGGTCAAAAATAAAGCCAAGGTCATCAATATGAGCCTCGGCAGTGGCATCTGGTCACGGGCGATTGAAGATGCCCTCGCGTATGCAAAAAAACAAGGTGTTCTTGTTGTCGTCGCGTCCGGAAACGACGGGACAAACAAATTGTCGTATCCGGCACGATCGCAGTATGCCTTATCGGTCGGCTCCTCCAACCGGTTCGACAAACGATCGGCTTTCTCGAACTACGGCGAGGGACTCGATCTGATTGCACCGGGACAAGACATTCCGAGTTACCTCAGTGACGGTGAGTCGGCTTTCTGGAGCGGGACGTCGATGGCAGCACCGCATGTCGCCGGTGTCGCGAGCGTCCTCTACAGTTTAAAACCGACCATCAAAGCATCAGAGGTCGAAAGCATTCTCAAGAAATCAGCACAAGACCTCGGGAAAAAGGGATATGACACGTCGTACGGATACGGTCGAATTGACGCTGACCGGGCTGTCCAATTCGTGAAGTGATATCAGAAAGCAGGAAAGCCATGAAGTATTTCAAACAAATCGTAGCAGTCCTTGTAGTCAGTGTCCTTTGCTTAAGTGGGACACTGGAAGGACAGGCGGCGTCAAAGGAAGAACAACAAGCATTAAAAGACTACCGGTCGCTTGAATTTGGTCTGACCGTGACACAAATCGCGAAAGTCATCTACGGCAAGTCGTATAAGCAACATCTGAAACAGACCAACTGAGCGACTGTCTTTAAGAAAAAAGCCGACTGGACCGAGAATGAACAAGGTCACCGGTCACGTTCGTATTCGTTTTATGACCGCTCGAAGACACTACCGACACGGACGACGCTTGAGTTTTACACAAAGAAGAACAAAACAACGTATTATCTCACGCAAAAGACGCTACAGTTTTTGGCGGATACGACTACCGGTTTACGCGAAAGTACTCGAATGCTAAAGCATGTGACATATATTGAGGGAGAAGAAACAGAAGCGGAGCTCGATCAGCTTTTGTCCGGTAAAGGTTTAGGTCAGGTAGCGATGCGATGGTCTTGGAATTATCGTGCCGTTCAGACAAAACAGCAACAAAAGGAATATAAGTACCAGGGGCAAGTGAAAGTGTATGTCTTTAAAAGTTCGAATCCAAAGAAACAGGTTAGTATGACGATGACATTTGATGATCGGAGCAAGCAATACAAGTTAGATAACTATTCTATCTTCCCGATTGAAACGAAGTAACAGAGGAGCGTTCTTTTTATGCTAAACGGAATACTGAAATATGCATTACTGGTGTTACTTGTAACGTCAACTGTCTTCAGTCTGCCGGTTGATGCGGCGACAAAGCAGGAAAAACAAGTCACGACGGATTTTACGAAGTACAAAACAGGAATGACGATTACTGAGTTCGCAAAAGTACGCTACGGCAAAACGTATAAAACGCAATTGACGAAAAAGCATGGACGGATCATCTTAAAAGAAAAGTCACCGAAGCGGGATTCCACTGAACAGATGGATTACAGGTACTACTTCATCGGGGATGAAAAATCAGAAATGCCTGATCATCTGATGACGTTCTTCTTTACAGTCAAACCGAAAGAGAAGGTTTACCGACTGGCGTTAAAGTCACTTGATTTCAGTGCAAAAAATCCGATGCAGGTCCGCCAAAGTGATAAACAGCTGAAGCGTGGTAAACGTCTGGAGTTCGGCATGACAGAACACCAACTTGACAACGTGCTTAGTGGAAAAGGGCTCGGTGACTGGATGAACTGGATGATCAACGATTTCAGTCATACGCTGTCAGAACGTGAGATGGAAACAACCAGTCTCGGTCAAGGCAAAGGGAAAACCTACATCTTCCGGACGAATAACCCGAACAAACGGTTGCGAGTCGAGATGATGTATGACCCGAACAAAAAGACATATCGTATCAGTCATTATGAAACGGTTTCGAGTAATCAAGTCCTTACATTTTAAAACAGAAAAGAGCGAAAACACATGACAACAACACTTGGTAAATTGACAATTGCGGCGATTTTGGCCGGTTCAACATTAATCGCAGGAACAGCACAAGCGGCAACAAAAGAAGAAATCCAAGCAACGACACAATTCGAAGCTTTAAAAACAGGGATGACAATGGAGCAAGTCGCCAAAGTGCTCTACGGTAAAAGCTATAAAACACAGTTAACGAAAAAAGACGGGTCGACGATGTTGAAGAAAAAACCAGAGTACGCGGATAAAGAAGACGGTCAAAAGTTTGCGGCGTACGACTTCTATGACACGAAAGCAAAAGTTCCTCCGACCTATACGGAACTGTCATTCGCGACAAAAAGTAAGGATTCGGTCTACCGTCTGACTTCAAAAATGATCAGCATCACGGCGAAGACGAAAATCGGCGTCCGGGAAAGTAAGATGCAGCTGACGAAAGGTGCCAAGTTGACAGAAGGCATGACAGAAAAACAGCTCGATGCCGTTTTGACGGGGAAAGGACTTGGTGAATGGATGGACTGGGGACACTATGATTATTCAACGGTCGCTTCAAAAGCAGATATCAAGCTTGGTCTTGCTGATCCAATCATGATGAAGTCGTATGTTTTCCAGACGACGGATCCGAAAAAACGGATGTTTGTCAGCTTGGACTATAACTTCAAGAAAAAAATCTACGAAGTCTTTATGTACGAAAAAGTCTCGACAACGGAGTCGTTACTTTAATTCAACGAAACACACGCTATCTACACTAATTTTGATGCAAAAGAGTTTACCAGCCGGTAGACTCTTTTTTTCATCTTTTCCCGTTTTTGACAATTCACGGTCGATTTTCAGTATACTCGACTGTAAGATTGTTTTTATTTGACCGATAGTAACGAGAACTAATGAAGTTACATAGGAAAAAGCAGTATTTAATAGAAGGGAACGTGAAAACGTGGAGCGTGTCAAAAAAAGAAGGAAAGTCAAAAAGCGGTGGACGCCGTTAAAGATTTTACTGTTGATTGCTTTAGTGTTGGTAATCGGAGTCGGAGGATTCATCGGCTATACGTATTATCAGGTCGACCAGACCGTAAAAAAAATTCAGTCGCCGGTCAAAAATACGGGCGACACAGTCGTCGAAAAACAAAAGCCAGTCTCTGTGTTGTTACTCGGAGTCGATCAACGTCCGGGCGAGCGGGGACGCAGTGACTCGATCATGATCATGACGCTCAACCCGACGCAAAATGAAAGTCGCCTGATCAGTATCCCACGAGATACGAAAGTCGAAATCGTCGGTCGTGGGACAAATGATAAAATCAACCATGCCTATTCGTTTGGTGGACCGGAGATGGCCATCAAAACCGTCGAGAAGTTCCTCGATATTCCGATCAACTATTATGCGGAAATCAACATGGAAGGCTTCACCTCACTCGTTGATGCTGTTGGTGGCGTCACCGTCAACAATGATTTAGATTTTAAAGTTGGTGAGAAACAATTCACCGTCGGAAAAATCAACTTAAATGGGGACGAAGCCTTAAAATATACCCGGATGCGTTATGAAGATCCGCGTGGTGACTTCGGTCGTCAAATGCGTCAACGTCAAGTCATCGAACAAGTCGTCGCCAAATTATCATCGGACGTCTCGGTCAGTAAGTTCAATGCAATCATGGATGTCGTCGGCAAAAACGCACAGACCAACGTCTCGTTCAAACCGATGCGGACACTTGCCTTTGATTACATGGATGCTTTCCAAAATCAAAAGAATTTAAAGCTTGAAGGAACAGGTGGAAAAGAGGCGGATGGCATTTATTACTGGAATCCGACGGACGATTCATTGGCACAAACGAAAACAGCATTACGTTACTCGTTAGGTTTAGAGTAAATAAAAGGGACAATCCACTTTTCGGATTGTCCCTTTTGCTGTTATAGATTTTGTTCAGCCAAGCGAACACGGCTGTTGCTTGTTTCTGTTTGTTCGAATCGTTGTAGGCGATAGGAATTACTTGTGACCAGTCCTGTTGTTTCCGTCGTTAGTTGAAGTGGCGCAAGGGTTGCCAGTTCGGCATTCGTAATCGCTGTTTCTGTCCAATCAATCGCAATGACCTTGTTATTTTGCAGGGTAAAGAAATGATTTCCGTAAAACAGGTACGTGTTCACTTCGTCAGAAAACGTCCGTGCCGGTGGACCATAAGCACTATTCAAATCTTCTGCGGATTTGCCGATAAGGTCAATGAGGGTCTCAGTGACGAAACTCGTATCGAGATTTTCACCGACCCACGTCAACAATGATTCGTCGGCAATCGCATCTTCTTTTAGTGATTTTGTCGTATCGATATTTTTAATGTAGCCAGTTAGCTCATCGGTTAATTCGATTTTGCTGACAGTATCCGTTGTTTCAAGAATCCGGTATCCGTCACCAAAGTCGGCTTCATAAAGAGTGTCAGTTAGAGCGGAATCGCTGTAAATATTCGTGTTACGGGTTTTGACATAAAGAACGTCAGGTTCTGCTTTTGCAGCGGGTGCTTCTTCCTCAGTCTTCTCCTCGGGTTTTTCAACCGTCACCGGTTGTTCGACGGATGATTTCGGTTTCGTGTCGGGAGACGCGATGTAATTCGAATAGACATACGTCCCGCCGGCACCGAGGAAGAAACAAAGAAGCAGTAAGGCAATCCACCCCCACGGAATTTTTCGTTTCGAGCGTGGTTCTGGTCTTGTTTTGATTTTCTTTCGACGTGATGCTTCTGGTTCACGGTGTGTCCGCGATAAGGCTGGAGCAATTTCAGTGTCCTCTTTAGGTTCGACAGGACCATCTTCTTCAAGGATCGGACGAGCTACGAGTGTCCCATAAAAATCTGCTAACGCTTCATGATGTTTGCCGGCTAAAAAGGCGGACCATTCTTCGACGGTCACTGTATCTTGCTTGAACGGGACGAGTGGGGTTTGGCCTGTCAAACGAATCATCGTGTCCGTTAATGATTCTGTTGAGGCGAGGCTCGATCGTACCCGATCATGAAGGCGCTGGATGTCTTCTTCCGAGTGCGATGTATAGTATTGGAGTGCTTGTAATGAGCGATGCATGAAGATCTTCCTCCTATGTTGATATCCGGAAATTCATGTAAAAAGAAACATGTCATTCTTTATTATACGCAACAAATTTCAAAAAACGTATGTTATTTCCTGAAATTTAATCAACCATTTCCCAATTTTTTGTTATACTAGCTTTTAGTTGATAAAAAAGTCACCGTATTAGACAAATAAAGGAGAATAATTAAACCATGAATGAAACGATCAGCTTACAAGAGTTATTTTCGATTTTAAAGAAATCGTTTTGGCGGATTTTGGCGTTGACGATTGTCGCCGCGCTCATCTCGTTTGCCGTCAGTACTTTTCTGATCAAACCGACGTATCAAGCCGGTACACAAATTTTGGTCACACCGAAAAAACAAGACAATGACGTAATTGATGCATCACAAGTCCAGTCATCCGTCACATTAGTCAATACATACCGTGTCATCATCAAAAGTCCCGCCATTCTCGAAAAGGTTCAGGCAGAAGTGGAAAATGCTCCAAGCAACATTAACGCCTTAAATAGTATGATCACCGTCGAAAGTGAACAAAATTCACAGGTAATCAACGTCTCCGTTCAAAATACCGATGCTGCGCTTGCGTCAAACGTCGCCAACTCTGTCGCGAACGTGTTCAGTGAAGACATTACGGATTTGATGAATGTCGATAACGTAAAGGTACTGTCCGTTTCAGGAATTCCAACATCTCCGGTCAGTCCGAATATCATTTTAAATACAGCCATTGCCGCAGTCGTTGGCTTCTTGTTGGGAGTGGGACTTGCCTTCTTACGTGAAGTTCTGGACCGTCGAATCCGGACAGAGGAACAAGTTCAGCAAATTCTTGACTTGCCTGTTTTAGGAAGTATCCCGGATATCGACAGCAAAGTCTTCAAATCATCAGCGAAAGCAGCAAAACGAGAGGCGGCAAAACAATATGGCTAAGAAAAATAAGATGAATAAAGATGCCCGTAATCTGATTACGGTCACTCAACCAAAGTCGCCGATTGCAGAGCAATACCGGACGATCCGAACAAATATCGAGTTCATGGCAGTGGATAAAGAAATTCAAGTCATGCTTGTGACATCAGCGACACAAAGCGAAGGGAAGTCGACGACTTCTTCAAATCTTGCGGTCGCATATGCGCAACAAGGAAAAAAGGTCTTGATCATCGATACGGATATGCGTCGTCCAACGGTGCATTATACATTCCGAGTTGCCAACGGTTTAGGATTATCCAGTCTGTTGACACGCCAAGCCGAGCTTGAAAAAGCGATTCTTCCGACAAAAGTCGAAAATTTATCGATCTTGACGGCAGGACCAATTCCGCCGAACCCGGCCGAATTGTTATCGTCCAAAGCGATGGAAAAATTAATTCTACAATTACGTGACGAGTATGATGTCATCATTTTAGATGCTCCGCCGTTACTTCAAGTCGCGGACAGCCGCATCACATCTAAATTGACGGACGGTGTCGTCCTTGTCGTCAGTTGTATGACATCCGATCGTCAACGTGTCCTCAAGGCCAAAGAACAACTTGAACTGGCGGAAGCAAAGATTCTTGGTGTCGTCTTGAATCGCCGTGAGCTGACGGATGATTCAGCGTATCAATACTATTATTCTTATGAATAAGGGGTGCCATTATGGTTGATCTTCATTGTCATCTTTTACCGCTGGTCGATGATGGTCCAGCGAGTGTCGAGCAAATGCTACAACTGGCGGAGCAGGCAGCAAGTGAAGGCGTCACACGAATCATTGCGACACCCCACCTGTTTCACCCGCAGTTCGAGACGGAAGCCGTCGATGTCAAACTGACGGTCGATGAATTAAATGTCTTACTCCATCAGCGAAATATTCCGGTTACCGTCTATCCGGGACATGAGATTCGTTTGACGGGTGAGTTAATCGAAGAAGTCCAAAAGGGGACGGCCTTGCCGCTTGCGAAGTCACGTTATTTATTGATCGAGTTTCCATCAACCGGGATTCCGTCATACGCCCGACAAGTCTTTGCTGAGTTGATCTCCGATGGGTATGTCCCGGTGATTGCACACCCGGAAAAAAACAAAGCCATCATCCAGAATCCGACATTGTTGTTTGATTTGATTTCAAATGGTGCGATCAGCCAAGTGACTTGTGCCAGTCTGATTGGTAAGTACGGTAAGGATGTTCAACGTTTTGCCGTCGCCTTACTCGAAAACGGACTGGCCCATCTCGTAGCGTCAGATGCCCACCATACTGAAAAGCGTCCGTTCTATTGGGAACAATGCCGGAAACATTTAGAGAATGAATTAGAAGACTGGTTGTATGAAGAAATTTATGAGAACAATGAAGCCGTGCTTCTCAATCAACTCGTGACGATTAATCCTCCAAATCCAGTTGAGAAGAACTGGAAGGGACAGTGGGTATAAAGGGTTTAATGTGAAGAAAATGTAAAGAGAGTGAAAATACACTCTCTTTTTTCTATGTTAACGCTTACAATGTCGACAATTGGAAAACTTTATGGAATAGATTCCATTGGATGTGGTATCTTAATTTACATAAAGAATACCAAGTTGATTATATTATGGGAATCTGAAATTATAACTAGGAGTTGATTTCATGAATCGTGTAAAAAAGGCGGTTATTCCAGCTGCTGGACTGGGCACACGTTTTTTACCGGCAACCAAAGCGATGCCGAAGGAAATGTTGCCGATCGTCGATAAGCCGACAATTCAATATATCATTGAAGAAGCGATTGAATCGGGGATTGAAGATATTTTAATCATCACCGGTAAAGGGAAACGGGCCATCGAGGATCATTTTGATTCCGTGCCGGAACTTGAAGCGAATTTAATCGCGAAAAATAAATCGGAGTTGTTACACCTCGTCGAAGCAACGACAAACATCAACATCCATTTCATACGTCAATCGAAACCAAAAGGACTCGGTGACGCGATTTTACAGGCAAAAGCCTTCATCGGTAATGAACCGTTCGTCGTCATGCTCGGGGATGATATCGTCCAAGCCGATGTTCCATGTACACGTCAATTGATCGAGCAGTATGAGATCACGAACAGTTCAATCATCGGCGTTCAACCGGTTGCGGATAAAGATACACACCGCTACGGTATCGTCGATCCATGCACGAGCATCTCAGAGAACTTACATAAGGTGAAATCATTTGTTGAAAAACCAGCACCAGGAACAGCACCATCGAACTTAGCAATTTTAGGTCGTTATCTTCTTACACCGGAAATTTTCAAATACTTGGAAACACAAAAAGTCGGATCCGGTGGTGAGATTCAATTGACCGATGCGATTACACGACTGAATGAAATGCAACGGGTCTTTGCCTACGAATTCGACGGAAAGCGCTATGACGTCGGGGAAAAACTGGGTTTCATTCAAACGACACTCGAGTTTGCCTTAAAACGGGATGATCTTGGAGACGACGTGGCGAAGATGATGGAAGAATTACTCACAGAACGGGCGAAGGCGTCTTCGTTAGTCTGAGAAATGCTGTAACCACTAAACGAGAAAGGAGATTGTCCTTTGAAATTCTACTATTATTACCGCACATTGACCTTAGCCTGCATTGATGCCGTAGCCTTAGGGGTTGCGATGGGATTCACCTACTTCTTCTTATATCCCAAAGAGCTGTTTGATTTGATTGATAGTAAATTATTGCTTCAATCAGCTGCTGTCTTTGCCTTGTTGTTCGTCACATTGGCCTTTTTAATGAAGTTGTATCGTGTCAACTGGAAGTATGCCAGCATCCAAGAGGCACTGACCTTGTCCTTGTCACTCGGTGCCAGTTCGATTGGACTGATGGTTTATCAGATATTTGTGTTCGGCCAAGTGCTTGAACGCATCACGATTCTTAGTTTTTGTATCTCCTTGTTATTGCTTGGAGCGATTCGTGTCGCTTTACGATTACTTGGTATTGGACAGCATTGGCGCAAATATGCATTACCCCGCCGGATGGTCAAATCACGTAAACGGACACTTGTGATTGGTGCTGGACGAGCGGGACGCTCGTTAGTCCGTCAATTGTATGCGTCACCGTTTCATGAGTTAAAGCCAGTCGTCTTTGTAGATGATGATCCAAAAAATATGCATTTCATGATTCAAGGAATTGAAGTGGTCGGGACAACAGCGAACTTAAAGTCGGTCATCGAAAAGCACCGGATTGAAGCGATTGTGCTTGCAATCCCGTCATTGACGCAACAACGCCGAATCGAACTGATCACGGAAGCGAAAACGCTTTGTAAAAACGTCCAAACGTTGCCGATGATCGAAGAGTTGATTACCGGTAAGATTTCTGTCAGTGCGATTCGAGACGTTTCGATTGAAGATTTGCTTGGTCGTGAACCGGTTGAACTCGATATTTCAGGAATTAAATCAGAAATTGAAGGACGAACGGTTCTTGTGACTGGAGCCGGTGGATCGATTGGATCAGAAATTTGCCGACAAATCATTCAATTTAATCCAACGACACTTGTACTACTAGGTCATGGTGAAAACAGTATTTACCTGATCGAACGAGAGCTACGTGGACTTCAGTTTCCGATTAACTTAGTCCCGATCATTGCAGATGTCCAAGATCGTACGCGACTCGAAGAAGTGTTTGCGACACATAAGCCACAGGTCGTGTTCCACGCAGCGGCGCATAAGCATGTTCCGCTAATGGAAGCCAACCCGTACGAATCAGTCAAAAATAATGTATACGGAACAAAAAATGTCGCTGAAGTAGCTGACTTATTCGAAGCAGAACGATTTGTCATGATCTCAACCGATAAAGCCGTCAATCCAACGAACGTCATGGGGTCCACAAAACGGATTGCGGAAATGGTTATTCAAGAACTGGGATGTCGCAGCAAAACAAAATTTGCGGTCGTGCGTTTCGGAAATGTACTGGGGAGTCGTGGCTCGGTCATTCCACTGTTTAAATCGCAAATTTTAGCGGGGGGACCAGTTACGGTCACACACCCGGAAATGACGCGCTTCTTTATGACGATTCCAGAAGCAAGTCGGTTAGTCATTCAAGCCGGTATCTTAGCAGATGGCGGAGAAGTGTTTGTCCTTGATATGGGAGAACCGGTTAAGATTGTGGATCTCGCAAAAAATATGATTGAGCTCAGTGGCTTCACAGAAGATGAGATGCCAATCGTATTTTCAGGGATTCGTCCGGGTGAAAAAATGTATGAAGAACTACTAAAGGATGGCGAAGTGGATCCGGAAGCAATTTATCCAAAAATCTTTGTCGGCCGAACGCGACAAAAAGAACCAGTCATAAACATTCTAAAAATAGTGGATCGACATAAGAATGCACCACTGCAATTAAGAAACGTCTTACTCGATATTGCGAATGATGTTGCGATTCGTGAAGAAAAACTAGTCTGATGAACGATATCTAAAAGGAGGAATGAAATTTGAATTACTTAAAAATCAAACGTCCCCTTGGGTTTTCGATTGCCTGTGTTGCTTGTTTAGTATTAATTCCTGTTTTTATCCTGATCATGGCTGCAATTAAGATCGAATCACGAGGACCAGTATTTTTTAAGCAAAAACGAGTTGGTCTAAATAAAAATCATTTTAACATTCTAAAATTTCGAACGATGTATATTGAAACACCAAATGACACTCCAACGCATTTGTTGGCAGATCCAGATGTATACATTACACGTGTTGGTAAGTTTTTGCGTAAAACAAGTCTTGATGAATTACCACAACTCTTTAACATTTTAAAAGGTGAGATGGCGTTTGTCGGACCACGTCCGGCGTTGTGGAATCAATACGATTTAATCGACGAACGAGATAAATATCAAGCGAATGACACATTGCCGGGTTTGACAGGCTGGGCGCAAATCAATGGCCGTGATGAATTACCGATTGAAATCAAAGCCAAGCTTGATGGAGAGTATATTCAACGAATGGGAATCCTGATGGATACACGGTGTTTCGTCGCAACAATCTTTAGTGTTTTGAGAAGTGACGGAGTAGTTGAAGGTGGTACAGGAAAGATTACTGTAAAAGAAGTTGCAAGTACGAAGGAGTAAAATGCGATGAAAAAAGTGCTTGTTACAGGTGAGAATGGCTATATAGGGAACAAATTCAAGGAATGGATTCAGTCAGGTAACAAAGAAATTGAGCTAAATTATATTTCTGTAAGAGGAGAAGATTGGCGCAAAATTGATTTTAGTACTTACGATACTGTTTTACATCTTGCAGGTATAGCGCATGTTTCTCGCAATCCAAAACTTAAACAGTTATATTATGACATCAATAGAGACTTGACGATTGAATTAGCTGAAAAATCCAAGAAAGAAAATGTTGAGCAGTTTATTTTTATGAGCAGCATTATCGTTTATGGATTAGATAATAAAATTGGTGATTATAGTAGCATCAACGAAAATACAGTCCCGACTCCAGCAGACTTTTATGGAGATAGTAAGTTACAAGCAGACCTAAAAGTCCAATCAATGAACAGTAAAGATTTTAAAACTGCAGTAGTTCGAACACCTGTTGTATATGGACCTGGATGTAAAGGTAACTTTAAAAAGTTAATAAAACTATCAAAAATTACACCTATTTTCATTGATTTAGATAATAAAAGAAGCATGATTTATATTGATAATTTGAGCAGTTTAATTGAACAAATAGTTATCGATAATAGATCAGGTTTATTTTATCCTCAAAATGCAGACTATGTAAGTACAAAACAAATCATTGAAGTTGCTGCAAAATCTAGTGGACGAAAAATCTATTTTACTTCATCGTTTAACTTTTTAATAAAGTTAGCTAGTAAAAGAATCAGTATTGTTAATAAAATATTTGGTAATAAAATATACGATAAAAACCTTTCAAAATCTAATGAATATCAAATTTCCGATTTTGAGACATCTATACAAAAAAGTATTGTTAATAGCTAGGTGAGGATGAATAACTATGAAGAAAAAAAAAGTTATGCTACTTGGGAATCATGCATTTGTTATTTATAATTTCCGAAAAGAGTTGATCAAAAAGTTATTAGAAGAAGGCTACGACGTATATTTATCCATGCCATATGACGATGATAAAGTACCGAAAATGATTAGTTGGGGTTGTAAATTTATAGAGACAAATGTAGATAGAAGAGGAACAAACCCGATAAAAGATTTGAACTTAGTTAAACACTATTTAAAAATAATGAAAAAACACTCTCCAGATATAGTGTTAACTTATACTATAAAGCCTAATCTATATGGTGGAATTGCGTGTTCAATTTTAAATATACCTTACTTAACTAATATTACTGGATTAGGAAGTGGGTTTAAAGAAAAAAATACATTAAAAAAAATATTGGTTTTCTTATATAAAATAGGATTAAAAAATTCAAGGAAAATTTTCTTTCAAAATACACATGATCAAGAAGTATTGACATCAAATGGAATAATTAAAAGTAAACATGAAGTGATTCCTGGATCAGGTGTAAACTTAGAGGAATATAAATATAGACTCTTCCCGCGTACTGAACAGATTTGTTTCATGTTCATTGGTAGAATTATGAAAGATAAAGGTATTAATGAATACTTAGAGGTTGCCAAAAATACAAAAGAAAAGTATGGCGAAAGAGTGAATTTTGATTTAATTGGTTTTGTAGAAGAAACTGAAATTGAGTTAAAAGAAGAAATTAATGAACTTGTACAGAAAGGCTTAATAAACTATTTAGGGTATCAATCTGACGTTCAACCTTATTTAGAAAATGTTCATTGTCTGATTCAACCTTCACATGGAGGAGAGGGCATTTCAAATGTTTTACTCGAAGCAGCGGCAATGGGGAGAGTATTAATTGCATCTAACATTCCAGGGTGTAAAGAAACAATAGATGAGGATAAAAACGGCTATCTATTTGAAGCTAAAAACTCAAAAGACTTATCGAATAAGATAGAACAGATATTGTTAGCAGAGAGTGATGAATTAAGTGTTATGAGCAGGTATTCAAGAAGAAAAGTAGAGATGGAATTTGATAGAAGGATTGTTGTTGATAAATACATGTCTGAAATCTTTGAATGGACAGGTGGTTAATAGTGCAAAAAAAAATAAGTGTGTATGTGAAAAATAAAAATTTTACTCCATCTAGTTATTATAGAGTAATACAGTATATGGAATGTTTGCCCGACGAAAAAATTTTAATTCGTGAAGCAATTCCTGATGAGTTATATCAAAATTATATCAATCGAAATTCAAAGAAAATATTCGCAAAAATTCCAATTAATTTGTTTTACTATTTTTATATTACTGTGAGAATTATTTATTTTTTAATTAAAGATGTTATAGATAATCCAGAAAATATAGTTATTTCTAAAGCGCTAGTACCAAGGTATTCTATCAAACCGATAATGTATTTATTGGACAACTTAACAAAAAAAGTGAACTTAATTTGGGATTATGATGACAATATACTCGAAAATAGACAAATATCAAAAAAAGAATTTTATATGCTTGAAAAAAATAGTAATCATATAATAGTTACTAGCGATACTCTTAAACAACTCGTAGATGAAGAATTCAGAAAAAAAGTTCTTATATTGCCTACAACAGATGGAACTTTAAAAATAAAAAATATTGATAAAATTATTGAAAATAGAAAATCTATTTTTGAGAGTAAGATAGTCATAGTGTGGTTGGCTACATCAGGAAATTTAATACATCTTAAAGAGATTTTATCAGAAATAGATCGCTTTGCTCTCATAACAAAAAAGACAAATAAAAAACGTGTTATTTTAAAAGTAATATGTGATAAGCCACTTTTAGAAAAAACTGAAAATGTAGAAATTGAGAATATAAAATGGTCAAGAAACATTGTGGAAGAGGAATTTGAAGAATCTCATCTTGGAATTATGCCTTTAATAGAGAACGAGTTCACTAAAGGTAAGGGAGGTTTTAAATTAATTCAGTATCAACTTGCTGGTCTTCCTATAATAGCATCGGACGTAGGATACAATAAAAGTATTTATAATGGTGAAGTAGGAGTGTTGGTGAAAAATAAAGAAGATTGGACAGATGCATTAATTAAAACTACTTGTTCTAAAAAAGTTTGGGAAAAATATAGTTATAACTCGATAGAAAATGCACAACTAAATTTTTCTCCAGAAACAAACTTAAAAATATGGAAAGAGATACTTAAATAAAAATAGCAAGGATGTTAATATGGGGATTTTTACAATAATTTTTATTTATTTAATTATAATTTTTATAAACAAGAAAATTTTTGCAACAACTTTAAATCCATTTTTTATATTCACAACTATGTTGTCAATATTGC
>NZ_QXJB01000012.1:0-37529 GCF_003598705.1 Exiguobacterium sp. RIT452 | reverse complement strand
GGATTTAGTTTGATTGATTATTTTAAAAAAGATGAAATCAATTGGACTATTGTCTCTATAATGCTATTAATAATGTTAATTATCTTAATTGTTGAGTTTAGTTATAAAAGAAACAAGGAAGAAAGTGATGAGATTAGCCAAAAAACTTTATATGATGATGAGATAGCAGAAAGTCAATTATATAGAGTTATTAATGGACTTCATCAAATAAATATCGAATTAGTAATAATAATTGACGAATTAGATAAGATTGAAGAAGAAACCGAGATTAATAGTTTTATTTCTGAATTAAAGCCTTTGCTTTTGAATGGAAAAACTAATTTTGTATTAATTTTCGGTCAGAAAATGCTTTATAAATATTTAATGGCTGATATTGAGGAAGATAATCTAGTTAAAAGTATTTTTACCAGAAATATACATATATCGTTACCTAGTTCGGAGATATTTGAAGATTATTTTTATTCTTTAATTAAAGATAGTCAGTATGATACTGACCTTATCGAGCAGTATATCCAAGCCAATATTCTATCTTCAAATAGAGTACTTAGAAAATTTATCGGAATTGTAAGAAATGATATTTTCTTTGATACAAATGGGAATGCTGTTTTAAACATTGGATCTGACATCAATTTATTAAAAACAAATGCTCAAATTTCAAAAATCATTAGACAAATTGAAAAAGAAAAAATCAGTAGTGAAAAATCAGTATTTTCTGAAGTGGAGCAAGATTTTTTAGTTTATTTCCTATATATCACCATAAATAAAATAAAAAGAATGAGACATATAGATTTCAATATTGAAGATATATTAATAGAAAATGATATATCTAAAAATACTTTTATGAATTTATTTTATGAGAGTATAAAAAAACACACGGAAACATTAATTGAACAATTGGTGCAAAATAAGATACTTGTAAATTTATATTCATCAGAGATTTCGGATGAAAGCTACACAGAAGAGTTACCAAGATATAAGTGGTCTGACAACGTAACAATAGAAAATAAATATAATTTATCTTCTCCATTTATATTCTTTTTAAATGAATATATTCTTTTTGAAAAATGGATTAGAGATTTCTCAAAATCTAAATACATATTAGGTAGTGAATCAAAAAATAGACCAAGTGCTATATTTTTAATTATGCGAGATTTACATCAAAAAGAAGTAATATCTTCTAAATTATTTTCAGACTTTAAAAGGTTTAATGATTTAAGAAACCAAATTGCACATGGAATGAATGTTACAGATGATCTAAATAACGAAGTTAGAGATGTTACCAATCAATTTATTAGCTTTCAAACCTTCATTTTTGAAAAGATGATGATTTCACTACTATACAAAATAAATTCAAAAAATAGTCAATATGATCGTATGAAAGACTTTAAAGGATATCCAGCAATAAGCGATATTCTATTTGAGTTTAGACTAGTTAATTCAAATCAATCAAAAAAATTACTCGATACATATTCTAGAATTTTACATGAAAATGAAGAAATAAAAGAAATGAGGGTTTTAATTTTTTCTCCTACGTTTTTATCTAAATCAGAATCAGAAAAAATTAATAAATATAATAATCCTAAATTAAAAATTAAAGTAATTTCCTCGTTAGCTAATACGGATTATGAAGAATTTCTTACTGTATAATAATGATTTCGATCAAATATTTGTTTGCTGCAGTAAATAAGTTAAGAAATGTGCGGTTGGAACATACATACTTCTGTAATCTTTTTCTACAAACTGAAATCTAGAATTTGTACAGTCCAATAAGAGCACTCTTAACGTTATAAGCTGTTATAAAAGGACTTCGGTTTTGTACCAAGTCCTTTTTTGTAGTGTCTATTTTTTTTCGTTCGCTATTCTAATAATTATTTTAAGCATCGACCAGAGTTAGGTAGATTAAACTTTGTATCATAATCCATCATCACCTCTAACATTTACTTGAGAGCCTCTTTAGCATGTTTGACAGCTTTTAACAGCGCCTTACCATCAGTACAAACATTCTCTACATTCGGAAATCGAACAAGATATAGTAAGCAAAAGAATCAATTGTAAGTTTAAATTTCAAATAAAATTCATTAATACGTTGAAACAGAATATTTTACAATTTGAATACATAATTACTCCACGTTTTGGAAATACATCAAAAAAGCGTTGGTATCATTGTTTTCGTCAAAATCCGACGTTAGTAACAGCTTTGACACATCAAAATAGCGATTGAATTAACAGAATAATCTGCTATATTCTAACTATCAACAGGAAGACATTGTAATACTAGTGATTCTCGAAGGAAAGGAGCATGTATATGTACCGATTCGGAGAGTGGTTAAGACGTGAACGCCTAGAACATGGTTGGAGTCAGATCGAGTTAGCAGAGAAGACGTATGGAGAGATTTCGCAGGCAGCCATCAGCGCCTACGAGCGGAACCGTTCACTTCCTTCCATCCTTGATGTCCAGATTCTCGCGACAGCCTGTGAACAGACACTGGGATCCATCCCTTGGGATGAGTTCGACTTGAGAATGGAGAAGAAACGGAATTGGTCGCACCTGAAGCAGGAACGTTTCGATTTAGCAGAGCTCCCGTTAGCGGATTCAGTCCGTACGTTCGATGGCAAGACATATCAGCTACATGGTCGTATTGCCATCGAACAAGAGAGTAAGGAGACACAAGAAATCTCGCAGATCTATTACCGGATTCGAACCGTCGTCGGGGAGAATCAGGTCATTGCTAAACGGAAGCACCCGAATGATGAGTTGATTCACGTCTCACGTCGCAGACTGGTTCATCAGTGAACCATCTACGAATACGTATCTACTTATGAAATAACACGAATCAATGACAAGAGGAATTGATGACCGTAGCAGCATATCGCTAAGGACAGTCACTCCAATCACATACCGGCGTGTCCCTCATGCGTGACCGGATGAGCGGGATATACGCAGAAATGGTTCGGCGAGAGTCGCCTAAAACTCGCCCACAGGTCACGTATTCGTTGAGGGTCAGCGAAAAACCCTAAACAGACGTCCGATATCGGATGTCAGAGTTCGTGGGAGAACGTGCTATAAACCCACCGCCTTGCTTGACTTCGACTGTCCTTAAGGATGTGCTGTTGCGCATCGACCTCAAGGAAGGAGTGTACGCCATGCCGACACGTGAACAGAAGCAGAATAAGACTTTTGCCGAGAAGTTGCTCCGGATCCAAGGGAAAGACTATGAGGAGTGGCTCGACGCCCAGCATCAACTCGTTATCCAGGAGAATCAGGAACTGATTTTAGAGGCACTCGACTCGAAACTGAACTTCACATCGTCCGTTACCGCATCACGGGATTGAGAGGAGGAAGCAAAATGGGTATTAACGAGACAGGGATTAGCTTGATCCAGTTCTTTCAAGGATTTAGCATGACTGCAACAGCATTCGCTTTCACGGTTGCTGGTTTTTACTTCACACTAGGAGGCGAACGAGGTCGTCAGAAGACAGTGAGTTGGCTCATCGGAGGTGCTGGTGGTTTGATTATCGTCATGGGGGCCTTCGCACTCGCCGAGATGGTCAACGACAACATCAAATTTTGATCTTGCTATATACATCACTTAGAACGTCATTCCGAACCGGATGGCTTTTTTTATTGTCTTTATTGAAATGTCTTGCTTCAAAGGAGGAAAATGTATGCTCTTTGTCCGTTTCACCGATGTACCAAAAGAAGCTTTACCGAACTATGAGCGTCTCCCATATGAGGAGGCGCTTTTACTATCAACACAAGTCCATCAAGAAGCCCAGCAAGCGAACGAACGGTTTGCGAGCGAGTTCCGAATCTTTGATGATGCCGATCAGCTCGTCTACAAAGGAACGTTCCAGTTTGGTGATCCGACCTATCCGAATCTTTATTTGCAGCTAAAAGAAAGAATCCCACGCATCCGGATCCGAAAAGAGGATGCGACGAAAAAGATCCTATTACTCGAGAATCTGGAACGTTTGACGTCGGAACCCTATAAGACGATGACGACGTCAGCGATTCAGCAACATCCGGACGCAACACACGTCTCCCGTTTACGTCGCGGACAGCGCCGTCTCGTCTATGGCGTCAGTGGTGTCAGTCTGTTGCTCCTCGGTACACTATCCGTTGTCCAACTTGTACAGCCGGATCCACCCAGTGGTGTCCAAGCGGCAACGTCAGATTGGCAGCCGCTTTATGAAGCAGCGTTGACCGGAGAGACGAAGCCGCTCATACAGCGTCTGGAAAGAAAAAAGTCATTGAGTAACGACCAACAACAGTTTCTCATCACGCAGTATGTTGAAAAGCAAGACTACGATCAGGCGGTTGCTGTGACGAACGATCCGATCGATGTCGAGACGATCATCATGCAGTCGAAGCCATTCGCAACAGACCGTCAAGAGACACTGCAAGCGTTCCAAGCGGTCCACCCGACGGATGAAGGGGCCTTCGATCTCGCCATCTTAAAGAAAGACTATAAACGTGCGGTCTCCATCCCGGGTGTCGAGATGACGACCGCGCGCAAGGAGGCGAAGACACGTGCCTACATCGCGTTGAAAGATGTGACGAAGGCACAAGAAAGCGTCAAGCTGGTCCAAAACGAAGAATTGAAACAGCAAGTGGTAACACTTGTCCAACTGGATGAAGAGATTCAAGCACTCGAAGATCAAAAACGACAGTTATCCGAGAAGACGGACAAAAAAGAGCTCGAGAAGCTGAATGAGTTGCTCGAAGCGAAGCAAAGACAAGCCTTCTCTCTTCTTTAATGAAAGTGTGGTGACTGAAATAATGAATAATTTCTCGATACGTTCACTGGTTACATCTACTTGGTTGTGGAGATACCTCTCTTTTTTGATTGTCCTACCGGTCCTATTGTTCTTATCGCTCAATGTCACGTTCCACTTCCTACAACAGACGATCCAAAATCTCTTCCAGAACGGTAAGTTGGGGGCCGCTTCCCCACTTCAGTTCGAGATGAGTTGGGTGACCAAGCTCGCTTGGTCACCCGTCATCGCGCTATCCGTGTTCGGTGTTTGCTTTGTCCTCGGTGGTGTTCTTTTATTGAAGTATTGGCTCAACTTCCGTGATCTTAAAGCATCTCAAAAAGGGAGCGCTCGTTTCACGACGTTCCAAGAGATGAAACAGCAGTATCGGGACGTTCCGGACCGTAAAGAGACGTACACCGGATCCGGTGGCGTCCCGGTCGGTCGTTATCGTGATCGCCTCTACATCGATGACAGTGCCGTCAACAACCTTGTCATCGGGACAACCCGGTCCGGGAAAGGTGAGACATTCGTTTTCTCGACAATCGATCTCTACAGCCGTGCCGAACGCCAAGCGAGTCTAATCATCAATGATCCGAAAGGAGAGCTATTCGCTTCCTCCAAAGAAACGCTCGAGGCACGCGGATATCAGGTCGAAGTGCTGAATCTGATGAATCCGTCGCAATCGATGTCCTATAACCTGTTGCAACTGACAATCGACGCGTATTTGGACGAGAACTACTCTCTCGCCCAACAGTATGCCCGTTCGGTTGCCTATATGCTCTATCATGACCCGAAGGCGAAGGATCCGTTCTGGGGTAACTCCTCAACGGATCTCTGCACCGCCTTGATTCTTGGATTATGCGAACAAGCCAAACATGAACCGGAGAAGATCACGATGTATAACGTCGCCTTGATGTTATCCGATCTCGGCTCACGCACGGTCACTGATGGAATGGGACAGGAACAATCGGCACTCGACGCCTTCTTCGCGTCGTTCCCGGAGAATCATCCGGCACGTATGCAGTATACGACGCTTCATTTCTCCGGGGGGCAGACGCGCGCGAGTATCCTCGCCAATACGAATGCCAAGCTCGGGATCTTTACTCTTGATGCGACAGCACGTTTGACGGCACAGAACTCCCTTGACATGAAACTAATCGGCTTCAACCGCTGGATCCGAGGACGTGCGCTTCCCTTGTCACGGTTGACGTTCTACTTTCCAAGTGGGAAGCAGCTCGCCTTGACGACGGACGACGATGGGAGTTTCGTACTCCATCACGAAGAGATCCTCGAAGTCGATGCCAATATCATCGTAGAGAGTGAGAGACAACGTTACACCGTAACACTCACGGGTTGGACGGACGAGGCAGACGGGATCTTCGACTGGACGACGGATGCCCCGATTGACATCCGGGAGGTTCGCCAGCACCCGCGCCCCGTTGCCGTCTTCCTGATCGTCCCGGACTACGATCCGACGTTGAACGTCATCGCTTCACTGTACGTCAAACAAGTCTATACCTCGCTAGCCCGTGTCGCCTCACAAGCGACGAGCGGACGTTGTGAACGCCAGGTCATCTTCTTGCTCGACGAGTTTGGGAATATGCCAGCGATTGAAGGGATGGCGAATATCATTACCGTCTGTCTCGGTCGGAACCTCCGCTTCAACCTCGTCATCCAGTCCTACGCACAACTCGAGAACCTCTACGGAGAGGATTGGAAGACAATCGACGGCAACTGCGGGAACACGCATTACCTATTGACAGCGGATGAGTCGACGGCAGAATTGATCTCGAAGAAACTCGGGGAGCAGACGATCGTCACGAAGTCTCGCTCCGGACAGACCTTCTCGCTTTCGAAGTCGAAGACGGAGAGTGTCGATGGTCGGCGCTTGTTGACATCAACCGAGGTGATGGGGTTGAAAGAAGGCGAAATGTTGATTATCCGCGTCATCAAGCGGCAAGACAAACAACAGAAACGGATCCAGTCCTACCCGCTCTTCCTGACCGGACGGACGGCGATGAAATACCGCTATGAATACTTGGCGGATGACTTTAATACGGACCGTTCCATCAACGATCTCGTCATTCCCTGTGCACATGCCCATCTCGACCTGAATACGCTTCGTGTCCCCTTCCATCTCGGCGCCTCAGTTGCATCGAAAACGGTTGAGACGGATGAGGAGACACTTGACGCAAAAGAATGGCGCGTCTGTGATGTTCTGCAACCAAAAATCCTACGCTCCATCTTCGAGACGACGGAACACGATACCCTATCTATCGCGGCGTTCGAACAAGGAATCACAGACAAAACGATTCCCGTAACCGACAACCAGCGTCACTTTTTGAAGACGATCATCAGCAAACGACTCGAGAAACTTCGTCATGGCGTCTAAGGAGGGCATCATATGACAGAACTGACACGCACCGAACGCGTCCAGCGCGAACTCCGGGTCATCGCGACCATCATCAAGGAGAACAAGAAGCGCCTCCGTCGTGGTGAAGTATTGAATATCCAAACCCAAGATGGCTTTTTAGTCGTATTTGAGGAAGAAGACCCAGACTCAGGCGACCGAAAAACTGTTACGCTTATAGACACATTCGATTTCCGGGTCCATGTCAGCAATGATGACCTGACAGGTCCGGAACAGGTGTCATCATAGGAAAAGGGGTGGAGGCATGCAAACGAAACGAGTACTCTCCGGATTATTGATTTCCTCTGCGTTACTTTTAGTCGGTTGTAGTGAAACTGAAGACTCTAGTCATGCGAATCAAGTAAAGTTATCCAAGGTAGAAAATCTAATGGATGGAAAACAGGAAGGATTCCTACTGATTTTAAAAGAGGAAGACGGAGATATTGACTCATATCAAAATAAACTCGATTCCATAGCAAAAAAAAATGAAGTACCTATTCACATCTATAATACTTTTCAGCCTGATGCTAAAAAAATAGTAAATCGTGCGAACTTTGAGTATACCTCGACTCTAAAGGGCGAGAGTTTGTACTATATGTCTAAAGGTAAGATTAAAGATACGCTAAACGTCAATCGCCTGACCGATGAAACCTTTACTGATACAGTTAATGAGTTTGTAGCTAATAATAAATAGGATGAAACGGAGGTCTGGATAGATATGTCTGATGCTCAGGTTATCCAGAAACTTACCGAATTCGAACGACTTTTTAACTTAAGTAATTTAGTCAACGATGCTTTGCGAACTGTGGGATGGATTTTTGTCAGAGGGCTTTCTTTGTTGATCGATTCACTCGAAAGTCTTACAGATGATATTTTGATGATCAAAACATTCTTTAGTAATCCTCAAGTGGTTGAATTCGTTCAGACGATTCAACCTTTTTTGTATGTACTATTAGCCGCTAGCTTTGTTTTTACAGGCTATCTCATCATTTTTCAAAAGAAATTCGATCGAGAAGGGCTTCTTATCAATATTTTCATTTCACTGATGATTTTAGGACTACTCTCACCTACGATGAAACAACTAAATGACTTCACCGATCAAGCAGTCAATCAAGTCAAGAGTGGTAGTATATATGGCTCTGAAAAGGAAACTATATCTGAAACAATACTCAAAGAAAATTTAAACGATTTAGTAGCATACGATAAAAACGACTTTGACAACTATACAGAAAATGACGTAAAAAATAATGTTCCGACCAAATTGATCAAAGGATTACAGATTAATGAGGTGTTCGATAGCAATAAACTAGACGTATCCACTACTGGATCAAAACTTTCAAAATCATTTATCCTTTGGGACGGTAGTGAAGAAGTAATAGGCAAACTCGATCAAAGCGGACTTGATTGGAATAACCAATACTACTATCGTTATCATCCGAACTGGCTGACAATCCTCGTCACGCTAGGGGTGATGGGTTTCACCCTCTTCTCGATTGCCTACAAGCTGGCTCGACTCTCGTTCGAGTTGGCTTTTAATTATGTCTTGGCGATTTTGATAGCACCTGCTGATCTACACAGCGGACAAAAGACGAAGAAGGTCATCCAAAGCATCTTGAACACCTTTCTCGTCATCATTCTGATCTTCGTTTCGATCAAACTCTATACGATTGGAACGGCATACCTGGCCGATACACTGGACGGACTCGCCTATTTGATTGCATTGATTGCCTTCTCTGCAGCTTTGATTGATGGACCAAACATGGTCGAACGTCTCTTCGGGATTGATGCCGGTCTGAAGCGCGGTTGGGGTGTCGCACTCGGTGCGTATGCTGTCGGAAAAGGAACCGCGAAAGTGGGCGCTCGTGTCGCCGGTCAGACGATGAAGATGTCATCACGCCCTGACACTCCTTCTGTCTCGGAAGCAGCAAGTACGAAATTGCCACCGAACCCGCCACCGAATGGCGGAACACCCGCGAGTCGTCCAGATCGTTCGCCTGAGAGTGTTCCGACTCCATCACAAGCACAAGAACGGACATTTCGCCCAGTGGGGCAAGAAAACCAGCGAGTCGAGTCGACTGACGAGGCAATGTACGATACGGAGCTTAAGAGCGGGACTGCAGCAGCATCACCAGAATCCGTTACACATCGTCCAGACTCTGTCGCACAAACAAAACCTGTGCCATCGACTTCGCAATCGACAATACCTGCTACGCAACCGAAGATGTCCAATATGTCGTCGAATGAACAACAGGTTACTTTACCTAATGAGTTAGAAGCGCCTGAAACGCCTACGACATCTCATCAGGTCACACAGTCTCCACAGACTTCCGAAGTAAATCGCAACCCTGTTACTTCTTCAGCGGATTCGACACCATTCGACAAAACGAATACTAGTGCGTCCGCTCATTCTGTGGAAACAACAGAGAATGTGTCACCGAACGTCACATCATCTAACTCTTCCAGTGGATCACCATCCATCAGTGAATCATCGCAGGAGACATTATCCGGAACACAGCGACAACGAAAGTCGATCTATCAGACACTGGAAACCACAACGCAGAAAGAACTCAAACATGTTGAACAAGCCCAGACGCGCGTGACACAGGAATCATCCCGGATGTACTCGACGGACGTTCCGCGTCTAGACCCGAAAAAGGAGTGAGACCATGCAACAGCGCCAATACCGGATTCCGAATGAAGTCACGACCGAACTGAAAATCAACAAGATGCTCTACCTCTATGATTTACTATTTCTCGTAGCTTTGATCATCGTCCGGTTGATCGCCCTGCCGTTCATTCCGGACGTCTTGCATCTCCCATTCACGTGCTTCCTCGTAGGCTTCGGACTCTTTCTAGTCATCCGACCGACGACGAATCCGGAAAAGCGGATGGTCCACGTGCTCTATTACGCACTGATCAAGAAAAAAGACACCTATATAGCGTTGGCCGACCGGAATGAATCTTCGAAAGGAGCGTGATCAGATGAGTTTATCGGAAGATACACGATTAAAAACAAGTCCTACGAACGATATCACCTGGCTAGATGAGGTTCAGTTGACGACACCACCAACACGCAAGGAGAAGCGAGTCCGAATCCCACCGTCTGTCGCCTCCATTTTGCCGATTATCGACTCAACAGCGCTCGATGTTTTCGAGATGCAGGACGGGACGTTTTGCGACATCATTCAACTGACTTCAAAGGATATTTACGGACTGTCTGAGACGGAGAAAGACCATGACATCTTCTCCCTTGCCTATCTCTTGCAGGCGTATGTCCATCCATTGAAGGTCATTCCGCTCAATACACCGCTTAATCTAGAAAAACAGAAACAACGGATCGAACGACAGCTGCGACAGAATCAGATTGCGGCCTATCGTCCCTTCCTTCAAAAGAAGAAACAGGAACTGATCTACCTCGAGGAGCATCGCACCAATCGCGATTATCTCCTCTTTTTTTATGCTCCGGACGAGGCGATGCTTCTGGAACGGAAGCATCAATTGACGAAACTACTCCGGCGCAGTAATCCGATGGTTGAACTGACACTCGAACAGAAGATGCATGTGTTGTTCCAACTGCACAACCCGAATACGAAACCGACCCAGGACGGAAAGGAGTGATGGCGTCATGTGGCGTACACGTTTTCTACGGAAGCAGGACCCAGAGACGATCAAACAACAGGATGGCTACAATCCGACATTCGTCCAAGCCATCCAACCGCAAGGCGGACTCCGCTTCGAGCCGAACTATGTCCGGACCGGTGACGGTTATCTCGCCTGCCTCCACGTCTATAAGTATCAATCGACGGTCTATGACTTCTGGCTCGAACCAATCCTCAACCTCCCCGGTGTCCTAACGACGCTCGATATCGGGACGGCGGACAAGCGAGAGATGATCCGGACAATCAACAAGTCGATGGCCGAGCAGAATACGCGCTTCGAGAATGCGAAAGATAATGTCGACCGGATTGATGCGCGCGAGACGTATAAGGAACTGAACGAACTCTACGAACAGATCACGCAGGGCGAAACGATGAAGTATCTGCACCTCCGACTCTACGTCAAAGCGAAGACACTCGACGCACTCGAACGACAAGTCCAGGACGTGATGGAGGAACTTGAGGCGCGGAACTTCCGCGCAACCGTCTTCCTGAACGAACAGGAATGGGAATGGCAGAGCCTGTTCCTCAGCTATGAGCAGCAACAAAAATTACCGAACCGTCGTCGCGGGAAAGAGATTCCATCACTGTCGATCGCGGGTGGTTATCCGTTCCACTTCACATCGCTACAGGATCCGACCGGTACCTATTACGGGACGACCGACACGAACGGGAGCGTCATCTTTGATCTATTCCATAAGGATAAACAACGGAAGTTCTATAATGCCTTGATGATCGGCAAGATGGGATCGGGCAAGTCGACATTACTCAAGAAAACGGTCCTCGATCAAGCCATCAAAGGCAATCATGTTCGCATCTTGGACGTGACGGGGGAATTCTCCGATCTCGTGCGGCAACTTGGTGGGAAGGAGATCGCACTCGACGGTTCCGCCGGGCGGATCAATCCGCTCCATGTCTATAAGACGGTCACGCATGCAGACGGCTCTGCGGACGAAGCCCTCTCGTTCATGCAACACCTGTCGAAGATTGCTGTCTTCTATCATTACATCAATCCGGCAGCCTCACAGGAAGAAACGAACGAGTTCGAGATTCTGCTCCGTCAGCTCTACCTTGAAAAAGGGCTCTGGAACGAGGACGGTGACGCACCGATCACGACACATCCAGCGAACACCTATCCCGTCTTCTCCGATTTTTTGACGCTTGTTCGTTCCGAGTTATATGCCGATGTAGCACGGACATCGATCCGCGAGACCATCAGCACGAATCGTATCAGACGGCTAGAGAACATCGAACTCGCTATCACGAATCTTGTCCATAACTACGGCAACGTCTTTGATGGGCATTCTTCGATTGAGCGGTTCGATGAGGAAGCGATCGTCTCGTTCCCCTTACGCAACCTGACGAACCTGAAGGACGAGATCTTCCAGGCACAGGTCTTCAACCTGATGAACATGCTCTGGGACGGGATGATCCTCAACGGTGCCGGACAACTGCGCAGCTACAACCAAGGTGAGCTACTGATTGAAGATGCTTTCAAGTATCTGATCGTCATCGATGAGGCCCACCACCTGATCAACACGCGTGACATCGCACAACCGGCGATCCTTTATCTACAACAGTTCATGCGCGAAGCGCGGAAATACTTCGGCGGCATCTTCTTCGCCTCGCACTTGATCACAGACTTCGTCCCGACCGGTTCGAAGTCGGAGAACGCGGAGAACGTCAAGACGTTGTTCCAACTGACGCAGTATAAGTTCATCGGCGAGCAGGATGCTGAGAGTATCCCGACGATCCAGACCGTCTTCGATGGTCAGTTGACTGAGAGTGAGACGCGATTGATTCCGTCGCTCGAGATCGGACGCATTGTCCTTAGCGTTTCCGGTGTGAAGACACTGATCTTCGATGTCGATGTCTCACCCGAGGAGCTGACCTTGTTCGGAGGTGGTGCCTGATGTGGAGCACGGTCCGGCAATCGGCACGCGTCGCCGTCAGGATGAAGTGGCGACTCTTGACCTTGAAATATCGTTTGATTGCGTTTGGTATCGCGCTACTATTGTTGCTTCTGATCATCATCGTCGTAAGCATTCTCGATACGTTGACTGGGGTCGAGAACGATCAGGCGACCGAGACACCGATTGCTTATTCGGACGCGAGTCTGCAAGTCAGTGATGACGTCCTGCAATATCGCAAGGCGATCGCACGCGAATTAAAGAAGCAACAACTCGAGGGACAGACGAACGTCGTACTCGCCCTGATGATGCAGGAGAGCGGCGGACGCGGGAACGATCCGATGCAAGCGAGTGAATCGAAGTGCGGACGGATCGGCTGCATCACCTCTCCCGATGAGAGCATTCGCTACGGCGTGAAACACTTTGCGTCGGTCTTCCAACAAGCGAACCAAGACGTCAAGTTGACGCTACAGAGTTACAACTTCGGGGGTGGCTTCATTGATTACGTCCAAGAAAACGGTGGACGCTATACGAAACAACTCGCAATCTCCTTTTCACAGATGATGTACCAACGTGTCAAGAAAAGTGGCATCTATCAGTGCCATCGTCCGAGCGCGATCGAGCATCAAGCCTGTTACGGTGACATCGAATATGTCGATGCCCTCCTTCGTTATCTGACGCCGACGGTACTGGCGGAAGGCAAGACGGGACCGATCAAAGGGAAACTCCATGCCCCCCTCGACATCCCGCTTCAGATGACGTCGGGGTTCGGAACACGGATCGTTTTCGGAAAGACGGACGTTCATACAGGCATCGATTTTAGTTGTCACGATACGGATACCGTCCACGCCGTCCGCTCCGGTACCGTCACCTATAGCGGCTTACGCGGACCTTACGGACAACTCATTCAGATCAAACAAGGGGAATGGATCACCGCTTACGCCCACCTTTCCGCACGCCAAGTTAAGACGGGTCAGAAGATCGAAGCCGGACAAGCAATCGGGATATGCGGTTCGACTGGACGTTCGACCGGGAATCATCTGCACATCGAATTCAAGACGAGTGATTGGTCCGGACACATTGATCCGGCACCACTCTTTTCTCTATAAGGAGGGATGCAACATGGCATTGACGAGTCGTCATCTTTTAGGACTCGTGCTGTTCTGTCTGTTACTGTCTGTCAGTGCCAACGTCTATCAATACCGTTCGTCGGCATCAGAGAGACCGCACATGACAACAGAGAAAAACAGAAAAGATTCGCAACCAAAGACGACCACAATAGACTCTCCTGTTCCCACTGACGTACAGGAGCAAGAGCACGATTCGACCATCTCTAAGAGCGCGGAACGCTTCATCACGTTTGCTTTCACATGGGAAGACGGGACCTACCCCACGCGTAAACGACAAGCCGCCCAGTATATGTCGGAGTCCATCAAACGGACGTTATTCGCGAGTAGCGGAAGTGATGGCAAGTTCACAGCCTCCGTCTCGGACATCGAAGTCTTTCTGAACCATGACGATCCGGAGCATTGCCTCGTCCGCTTCGAACGGACGTTGACGATTGATGCAAACGGCTATGAAGAGACGTCGGATGAGCTGGTTGAACTGACTTTTACACATCATGACGGACATTACATCGTCGATCAGATGAAGAGTCTTCACACGTCAGGAGGTGTCTAAATGCATCCAGGAAAGCGAAAGACGTTGACCCGTGACTGGTCACGGTTGTATCTCGGAACAGGCCTATTCTTCTTGATCGGCTTTCTGTTTTTTGGTTTCTCCTCCCTCTTCTTTGTTGAAGAACAACCGATCAACGCGACGCCGATCGGTGAAGAAAAACGGCTGACGAATGGACAGACCGTCACACTTCTCGACTGGTCCCATGATGAAGAGCGGAAACAGATGCGTGTCCGCCTCCAGTTCGACCAACCCCAAGACTACGCGACGAAACTTGTCGCGCGCATCGCTTACAAGGAACGACCGACGGATGAGCAGCGCGTCCGAGTCGTCTATCACCAGGACGAACACTACGTCTTCGAAATCGAAGATGTACCGCGCGACTTTGATCAGCTAGCACTCCGCTTGTATGTCATTGAACCACAACAGTCACTCGAGAAGCTGAGTGCTACGAAGCGAGAAGATGCGCTCGTCGAATCACTCTATATGGATCAGCGACGTGTCTTAAGGACATCACTTTCTATTCAACAAGCAGACGACTATGCACAACTTTTTCTCACTGGCGAGCACGTGCAAAGTCAAAAACGGATCAAGAAAATGAAGCGCGAACAGATGGAACAAGCTTCTCTCATCCAACAAATCGAACAGGACATCGAGTCGAAACAAGCCACGTTACCTGACCTGACACTCGACGAACAAGTCGAACGTGAGGATGAAATCTTCAATCTGAAGCAGAACAAAGAAGAAGCACTTCTACGACAAACTGAACTGAAAAAGCAACTCATCCAAGAAGAGCAACGACAAGATCAACTGCGTATTAAAGCACGTGAACTGAAATGGTAAGGTGGCACACACCGTGCCAAACTGCTGTTTTTAACGGCACAGGGTGTGACCTTTTCAAGATTTTGATGATATCAGGGAAACACTAGGCTCCGCCTAGGCTAGCACGCTCCGTGATAGCAGTTTCCCCTTATGCTCTTTTTCACGATTTTGAACCGTTTGTGATTTTTAAGCTTTTAAAAACCCAATGCACATTTAGCAATTCTATCAACATTCATCAACGCTTAACTCGAGTCAGTTACGTCACTTCTTTCAATCCTTTTCATTACATGTTGCTGCATCTTCGAGCAAATATGTTTCAGAAGTTCGACGATCAAGGAGACGCTCACGGCTTCTCCAAGGGCGTAACTCTGTTCAATCATTGACTGCATGTTGATCCCTCCGTTCCTTGTCTGAGTGGTATCACCTTTCTCACTTCTAATGACAGGAGGAACGAAGCAATTGTTCGGAAATCTTTTCATTTTTTTAGAACGCCGAGACTTACTTTCCTAAAGGAAGGAGGAAGACAGATGGATCTCTTGATTCGCGACATCGACCCCGTATTCGTCAAACAACTCGACGAACAGGCGGAGAAACAGATGTGTTCCCGACAAGAATTATTGAAAGGATTACTGACTACCTGGTGCGCGGACGGCGTCCAGTCGACACAAATCACGCGTCTCGAACAACAGCTCGAAGCGAACACCTTACACCTAAAGCGGAGTGCAACAGAACTTGAACAACTGACCAAACTCTTCCGTGAGGTGATGCAGGATGACTAAGGTTCCCGGTGTCATCATCAAGTCGAAGTTCAAACTCCCTCAAGCAACCAGACGTGCGCGTCGCTATACGACGTATCTCAATTACATCGATCGACCGGAGACGAAAGCACGGTCGCATCAATTCGAAAATTACCATGACTACATGGAGGATGAACTGAAGTCGAGCGGTCTGTTCACAGCGACGCAAGACCGATTGAGTGCGACTGAACGAGAGCAATTGCGTGAAGTCTTCCGACGAGCACAGGAAAACGGCAGCATCCTCTGGCAAGATGTCATCTCATTCGATGAAGCGTGGTTACAGGAAGTCGGTGTCAAAGAAAATCGTTACATCGATGAACAACGTTTGATGCAAGCAACTCGCAATGCCACCGCTTTGATGATCGAAAAGGAACAGATGCTGCACGCGACATGGACTGCTGCGATTCATTACAACACGGATAACATCCACGTCCATGTCGCGACAGTCGAGACGATACATCCACGCGAACGCGGTAAACGGAAACCAAAAACAATCGAGAAGATGAAGGCGCAAGTCGTCCATACGCTTGCCGACCGGACACGTGAACAAGAGAAACTGAATACCTTCATCCGGGAAGAAGTCCTAGCCCACAAACGAAATCGTTCGACGACGTCCGCTTCGAATCGAATCCTGCATCCGGAACTCGTTCGGCAGTACAAAACGATTCAGAAACAATTACCGGACGACAAGCGGCAGTGGTATTACAACATGAACGACATGCACGAACTGCGTCCTTCACTCAATCAATTTACTGACACGTATCTTGCGACCTACTTCGAAAAAGAGCACAGCGAGTTTAAACAACAACTCGATACCGAGGTCGCATTCTACGAGCGGAGTTATGGATCGGCATCCCAAGCATCGGCTTATCGAAAGACGAATGAACAGGATCTCTACACGCGGATGGGAAACGCCATCCTGTGCGAAATGCGTGAGTCGTCCAAGCCACCTCAGAAGGTTGCGAAGACAGTTGCATCCTCACCCAAACAAAGAATCCGATCAGCGTTTCGACGTGAACGGATCATGCAAGAGACGCTTTATCGGATCGGACGACACATGAATGATGAGTGGGACCACATCAAGAACCAGCGTGCTTTTGAACAACTCGAACAGGAAGTCCAACACGAAAGGTAAGGTGAAATGGGATGGAAGAGACGAAGCAAGTCCGGATCCGGATGAGTGCCATGACCGCTGAATTTTTAGAGGAGTATCGCGAGCGGGAACGACTGTCCGGGATTGGTCCGGCAATCGATCACATCATCCGTGACTATCAAGAGATGATCAAGAAGCAATGGGATTTGAACTATATCAGTCGTTCCGTATCAAAACAGATCGAACAAGAGTTGACCACGTTCTGGGAAGAACAAATCACAAAGAGTCTCTCTCCGTTACGAAAGAGCGTCCAACAGACAGACCTTCAAACACAGGTATTGATTGAACTGGTGCAAGCCCTAATGCAGACGGAAAGCATCGAGGATATCATCCCGACGACAGAATACCGTCCTTCGTTCCTTGAGACAGCGGAGACGGCCGTCAAATCACGGATCGACCAACGAAAGCAGCATAAGCATTCGGATGAGGAAAGGATGATCCACAAATGAGACGACTAGAAGCTTTCACACTTGCAATGTTTCTCGAACTACATCCGACGTATGTGACGGTAATGATTCATCAAGCGCGATACGACATTTCAGTAACGCATGGCGAACATGCGTTACTTCAGCTCTTGCAAGAAGAACCTTTGTTGTTGCTACCGGTATCACGTGATCGTCGTCATCTACTACTGGATCGACTCGCTGCCGATCCGATTGTTCTGCAGGAACTAGAAGATTTCGAAGGCGCTGCTGATTCGCCCGTTTCATTGGAAGGAGCGTGAGACACATGGCGTATAAGAAGAAAACACGTGAGGATTATCAGAAAGAAGTACAAGCATTGACCGACAAGATGGAGACACAGCTTGCTTCTCATTTTGTCAGTCAGGAGAGTATTAAAGAACATCTCGATTTCATGAGCCGGTTCCACCGCTACTCGACGCGAAACATGCTATTGATCGAGGAACAGTTCCAAGGCGCCCATGCCGTCGGTTCCTATGCGTACTGGGAGAAGCAAGGCGTCCAGGTCCAAAAAGGAGAGAAAGGAATCAATATTTTTGTTCCCTCCCCCGTTACGTTCATTAAGCGAGATACGGATTGGGTAGCGTGGAAGGACGCAACGAAGACGGAGCAAAAGCGCGCAAAGGAAGGTGCTCTTCCGACGCGGAAAGCGATGTACTATAAGATTGGTCACGTCTTCGAGTACACGCAAACCGATGCTCGTGAGAAGGGGCTCGAAGTCTCTGAACTGTTTGCTTCGTATCATCGAAATGGATCAATCTGTGAAGCAGAGTCATTTCGTCGTGCGTTGAACGGGATCGCTGAGACACAAGACGTGACATTACTTGATCATCCAATTCATGAGCTAGGGACCGCGAAAGGGTGCTTCTATCCAGAGCTGAACGCGATTGCCCTGAATCCACGGAACTCGGATATTGAAAACGTCACTGTCCTAATCCATGAACTTGCCCATGCCAATCTTCACAATATGGACCGGAACGAACAGCGTGGAATTGAGTTGAATTCACATGAAAAGGAGTTCCAAGCGGAGATGGTCGCCTATACTGTTGCGGCACATTTCGGATTCCCGACGGATGAATTTTCATTATCGTACCTCGACAGCTGGACGCAAGGCAGAGACTTGCGCGACAAAGAAGATTTGTTGCACGAAGTTCATCAGACCTCCGGTCACTTCATCCGCGAAATCCACGCCTCGCTCGAGCAGGAGCATATCTTGGAGCGAGAAGCATCACCCATTAAAATGATTGAGCACATCGAACAGACTGCGCAAATCACAGAACAAGGATTACCATTAGCCGAACGGCTAGAGCAGATCATGCAACATTCCCCGGAGGACGTCGGTGTCTACCTGACGAGTATTGCTAAGAAAGATACACAACAAGACCTATCATCGTTCAACGAACCGATGATGCTCGTTCATGAAGCAACAGACTTCTTTGAACCGTTCGCGAAAGCCAACGACCATGATTTCGACGAGCATGAGACAGTCGCCTATACGCTGGTCATCCCAGGCGAAGAACCGATTAGTCAACACTTCCGTATCCTTGATGACGCTTCAGGACCACTCCATCACATCCTAAACACAGAAATCGTCAGTAAGGAAACGGAGCAAGCACTCGAAAAGGCGTGGTACGCCGAGATGATTTCCACCGAAGATCGTGATTTAGAAAAGGTACGGCAAATCGTGACGCGTCACTTCAATGTACCGGAACAGGATTTTCGTAGTCGTTAAAAATATCACTTATTCTCTTTTAAAATCAGGACTGCAAATCAGGGATTACATCTCATTTCACAAATAAAAACAAAAAAGAGAACCGAATTTGATACTTTTTTTAGGGGTGAAGAAGCTGGTAAGCGATAAAGACTTTAAGAAATTTGTAGCGGATAATGAATTAATCATTGAAATCTTTTAGTCTGTGCTTAAGGAGTTTATTGCTAAGTACCCACATCTTGATCCACGTAAAAATGAAAATATAATCAAGGCTTATCTCCAGAAAGAAGTACGCCTGTATTTAAAATACAAATTGACAAATAAAAAGCTCGACAAACTTTTTGGAGCTGTGAAAGAAGCCTATAAAAGTCGCTTAAACATTAATTTTAAAACACAAAAAACGAACCGATCTAGTTTAGGTCTTTTTTTGTGTTTTATAAATTGCTTTTACGGGCACAGGTATAATTTCAAGGTAAAAATTTAAATTTCTATCCTCTAAGGAGATTGATTCATCTTTTATGACTATATCGAAGTTTATTTCTTTCTTTTTTAAATCATGATAATAATTTTCTTTTACCACTTCTTCATCATAGTATTTGATTGTTAGCCTCCCCAGAGGTTTAATAACGTCGGACAAAATTAAATGTTCAATATTAGGATAAACAAAAGAAGGAATTTTCCCGACCTTATTTAACTTTTTATAGTAATGTAAAATTGCATAATGCTTACAAAGAATCATGTAGTCATTTGGAATTTTATAAACAATTTCATCTGTAGAATTAATGAAGTTAACATACCTAATTTGTTTTGAATTTTCGAATGTGAAATTAGCCTTTGTAAAAGCACCTGTTTGTAAATTTTCGTTATTAAATAATTTCAAGTAATGTTTAACAGCATTATCAATAATTTCAATCGAGAAAATCTTTTCATTTTTTAATACATTTAAATCATAAGAAGGATAAAAAGAAGTGCCTTGTGGTGTAGAAGTATCCCTTTTCAGTGAAACACTATAGTCTTTAAAATCTTCTTTATTCATAAATTCGAAAGAAATTTCTAAATTAATACATGAACCTTTACCTATATTAAGAATACCCATGTGATTAAAAGGATTATCTTGAATTAATTTCTTCGATCTTAAAGTACGTACTGTTTTTTCAGCGCTCTCTTCGATAACAATGTACTCTGTTTCTTTGTCCTCTTCCTCATATTTATCTTTTATAGATTTATAGAAGGCGCTAAACAGTCCAGAAGGAGAGTATTCAAACTCATTTTCATACATTGGAGGACTTACTCCAAACTTTGTAAGAGTAGAACTTATGATCAGATGGGAAGACTGTTCTCTTGATTCTTTTTTTGTTGCTAATTCTATTGATTTCAAAGCTGTGTCAGCAGAACGAGAGGAATTCACTACTGTTCCTATACCAACCGTAGCTGCAAAAGCAGTAAGAGCAAGTTGATAAACTTTTAAATTTTGATTGGTAAACTTCTTAAAAGGATAACCATACCAAAGAATAAAGATAACAATGGCCAAACAAATAGGTATAACAAAATAAAGAACACTAGCTTTTCTTATTTTATTCACGCGCTTCTCTCCTCTTAAATATCTTATTAAATCCTTCTAAAAAACGAGTCTACTTAACGGTAGGCTCGTTTTTTCTGCGTTCTTTGAGGTTCTTTTAAATTTGCTTCGAGATAGAATCCTATATATCCATTTTTCTGTATTTCAAATCTAGTGTCTTTTAGTTCTAAAGAATAAATTAACTCTTGTCTAGAATCAGGATCGTAGCTACCTGTTCTAATTAAGTTTTCATCCATAAAAGATATTTTAATTTCTCCTATAGGCTTAATAAAATGCGTGTTAAGAATATTGTCATATTCATTACGATACAAAGGATTATTCCCATATTTATTTTTTATTGCTTGAACTACAATATAATGCTTACACAACATATAAAATGGATGTGGAATCAAGATTTCTGAATTTTCACCTGGCATTATAACCTCTTTAAAAAGCGTTCCATATTCCTTATCTACTAAATAATTAAAAGCTTTCTCGGAATCAACCTCCTCATTAGTAAGCAGGTTCTGTTCAAACAAATTTGATAGTCTTGCGTCTTGATAAGAAATTTCGTATCTTTCACCTGATTTTTCAATATTTATCGAATATGCAACATGATCTGTATCGCTTTCGATATGCTGACTTGGGAATTTCATAGAATAATTGTTCAACTCATCTATATTACTAATCGAAAAGATAATTTCTACATTGACACTTGCGCCTTTCCCAGTATTCATCAATTTTAAAGTTTTCTCTGACTCTTTATCAAAATTAACGCGTTTGCTTGATAAAGAGTGTGCATATTCTAAAAGAGTTTCTCTATTTTTTAGTTCAGTTGCTTCCTCGTTTACAAGAAATAAATTTTTATCAGCATGAGTGCGATTAATAGGATTAATTTTCATTTTTGGTAGTCTATATTTTATATGATCATCGTACATAGGTGCACTTAATCCTACCTGTCCTGTGTAAGATAGAAGCATAATATGAGCAGACTGCTCTCGTTGATCTTTCTTTTTAGTTAACTCCATTGATTTTGAGGAGTTTATAACAGTTCCTATACCTACAGTGGCAGCCAATGCTGTAATGCTGACTTGAATTATCTTTACAGATAATTCGTCTTTAAAGTTAATCGGCCATATAAAATAAAGTGTTGTAATTATAATTGCTAGCGAAACAGGAATAACTATCCACAAAACACTTGCGCTTGTTATTTTTATCCACCAATCTTTAATTTTCTTCACTTTACTCCCCCTTAAACAGCTCTATACTGCACTGAAACGAGATTCATCACACGTCGATACACCTCATGACTCCACACTGGTTTCCTAAGAGAAGATTTTTCCTCACAAACAGACACATAACACTCTTGTTCCTCGATTTCTTACAATACATCCTCATGAACAAAGTCCACGACCATAGACTTGAACTCTTCACGCTGCAAATTACCCAGAGTCTTCACAAAGTACCCCAACAGATTCTTCGCCTCTCGCTACTTCGAGACAAATACTATCCGGCTAACTGCAAACGAACTTCTTAGAACTGTTCACGAAAGCCAATGGCCGTGATTTTGACAATCATGAAACAGTCACCTATACACTCGTCATCCCCAGCGAAGAACCAATCAGCCAATACTTCCGCTTCCTCGATGATGCGATGAGACCATATCATCATATTCTGAATACAGAAGTCGTAAGTAAAGAGACCGAACGAGTACTCGAAAAGGCATGGTATGACAATATGATTAAGGTAGAGGAATGATTATTCTAGTAATCAAGCGATTGCTTATGTTGCCATTGCAAAGGAGCAGCTCGGCTATACGCGTGAACATGATGAGCGTTATCTGACGGGATGAGACGGATACCAAGGTGTGGCGAAAGAATTCGGGATAGCGCGAACTGATCCGTGAGTGGTTGCGTCGTATAGGTATACCGAAAAGCACATGAGACTGAGAACATGAACATCATCGAAGAGTTGAACTAGATCCCCCTTTCGCTGAAAGGAATCTATGGCTATCGACGAATGACATTGAACTTGAAACATCGTTTCAGAAAAAACGTAACGCGAAGCGTGTCCGTCGCCGGTATTCATTGCGTCATACGCCGAAAACATCCCGAACCGTGATTTCAACATGGCAGGACCGAATCAAAAATGGGAGACGGATGTCACGAAATTGAAGTACGTTGATTCTTAGAAGGTGTATTTGAGCGCCATTTTGGACCTATATTATGAATCCATCTGCGCTTTAGTTCTTGGGCACTATAAAGATAATCAGTTCGTGTTCGATATGCTCGAACTCGCCCGACAGGGCGCAGTTGGAAGTCGTATCTAGCTTCATAGTAATCGAGGATTTCAATATACTTCGCATATGTTTCGTCACATAACAGGCTTGACAGGTGTTACACAAAGCATGTCTCGTGTTGGTAAATGACTTAATAATAGGATGATGGAATCCTTTTAGGGAGCGCTGAAAGGTAAAAGTTATTATCTAAATAAGTTTGTGGAGTTCGACGAAGTCCTGTTTATGGTCCGAAAGTACATCTACTTTTACAATAAAGAGCGCTATCAACAGCGATTAAACGGCTTGAGCCAGTTAGAATACCGAGTTCAAACCGTTTAAGGAATTTTTATTATTTATCCTGTCTACTTCACAGGGAGCAGTTCATTTAAACATAGATTGCTTCTAAATAGGTTTTTAACCTTTTCAACTTTTTAATTGAATTACGCATTCCTATGATGTCATTTTCTTCAATTATGTCACTATTTTCAACATGAATTAAAAAATTTCTTACTCTAATTATATTTTTGAAATCAAGTAATAATTTTTCATTAACTAAAACCTCTTCTTTTTCTAGCTTCTCTACCTTTTCTTCTAGTGATGAATTAACAATTTCCATTAATTCATCTTTATCAATAGATTCATTAAGATTTTTAAGAATTATTTTTGCTAATATTTCATCTACTATCCAGTACGAATTAAGGAAATATTTTTTCAACGTATTAAATTCTGAATTAAATTCTGGTAAAACATCATTTTTATCTTCTAATATAATGTTGCTGGAAATAATCTCTTTTTCTTCATCAGATACTTTAATTTTATCTATATTTTTTATTGCCTTGTCGAGCTTTTCTTTAATTTCAGTTACATATCTATCAATTTTTTCGTAATCATCTTTACTCAAAATATTATTATGAGCAACTTGATTTCTAAAAGAATATAATTCAGTCCATCGATTTTTCAAATATTCCGCTTCGCTGTCTACAATTTCAGAAAAATATCTTTCCCAGTTGGACGCAGGTACGAATTTTTTTAAATAAGTTAAAGGGACATCATCATTATTATCGGAATTTTTAATTTTTTCCAAAAGCTCACTAGTATTAAAAGGTGAATATTCTTTAAATAATATATTTGATAGTTGAATAAAATCTAAAGTATAAAGATAATTAACATTTGATTTTTCTTTTGAATTTCCCGGAGCATCTTTTACTTCTTTTGGAACATGTTTTTCAGTCCAACTAAGACCAACATTTATAATCATAAATTTCGTTATTAATTTCCTCATCAAATTTTCTGTTTGATGAATTTTAGGATAAGCAAGTTGCGCATAGTGAAAGCTTATATCATCTCTTAAAGTATGAATATCTTTGCTTATTTTATAAAAAACACTTCTAATGACTCTTAAAAATTGCTCATATTGGTTGATATCAACTTCATTCTCACAACTAAAATAAACATGAATTGATCTTTTATTATCCTCCATTTCTTCAAATTGGACTTTATATTCTACTTTTAGTTCTTTATATTCGATATAATCTCCTTTTAAACTTAAATCTGAGTTAGTCATTAAAAAATTATCAAAAGTTAAGTTATTAGAACAAAAATTGTCTTTCCCTTCTAATATTAATAAATATTCTACATTTATTTTTTGGTTACTCAAAAAACCAACTCCCTCTTAAAATTTAAATGTTAACAAAAATAGCAGTCATACTTTAACACTTTTTAAAGGTAAGATTAATTTTCCCATAGCTCTTCCATTAATTCATCGATTTCGCTAGAGAGTCGCTGCCGTTCATGATCGTCCTTCTCGATGTGACCGTACTCATCAATCCAAATGACATCACCTGACTCTACATTCATCGGGAAGCGAGAAATAAGGATGTCGCGCATCCCATCGTCGAACTCGACGACGACCCACTTCCCCTCAATCCGGTCGATGATTCCTTTTCGTTTCGTCATTTTGATTTCTTAATCGTGTAGGACGATCCGTTCCCTTCGAAGACAATTGTCCCGCTCTTATCCGTCCACAGCATCGTCGCCTTCGCGCGTTTCAGGTTCGTCACGACTTCCTTCGTCGGATGTCCATACGCATTCTTTCCGACACTGATGACGGCATACTTCGGCTTGACGTACTTCAGGAACGTCGCACTCGTTGATGTCTTCGCACCATGATGCCCGACCTTAAGGACATCTGCACGTAACGTCTTTTTCTTTGCAATCATATCCTGTTCCGACTTCAGTTCCGCGTCTCCCGTGAAGAGAAAGGTATTCTTTTTATAGGCGACGTGTAGGACGGCACTCCAGTTGTTGAGATCACTCATGGTATAATCCTTCACAGGTCCGACGAACTGTGCTTTGACGCCTTTAACAGGAAGCGAGACACCCGCCTTCGCTGTATTAATTGTCAGCTTTTCGCGCTTGACGGCCAGCAAGAAGTCCTTATAGGCTTGCGTCGTGTGTTTGACCTTTGGGGCATAGACACTCTTGACCTTGAACGAATCGAGGACTTCATCGAGTCCACCGATATGATCCGCATCCGGATGCGTTGAGATCAGCATCTCGATGTCGCCGACCTTCTGCTTCTTCAGATAGGCGACGAGCTCATCTCCCTTCCCTTTGTTCCCACCGTCCATGACGATGTCCTCACCACTCGGCATCTTGATGTAGATCGCATCACCTTGTCCGACATCGATGTAGTGAACCTTGATTTTAGGCGTCGCCGCTTCCGCGCTCTGTAAAGGTCCTACTAATAAACCAAAACTCGTGAGTGCCAGGCTAGCACCCATCCATTTTCGTTTCATCTTGCATCGCTCCATTCTCTATTCGTAAGTTATTTTCATTATACAATGAACATCAGGATAAAGTTGGGGATATTTCCCACCTGTTACTTTTTATTGCTAGGTGCAGTATTCCAACGACAGAGCACATAAAAAAACAGACCTTCAAGAGGTCTGCTCCAGATAGTGTTGCTGAATAAAAGCGAGCAGTACATCGACATCAACGAACCAGGTCACATGCTCGATCGAACCATCTACTTCTCGCACCAATCGAACTTGTGCATCGAGTATCGTCACCTTTTGCGACTGTTCCATCATGTCGCTCCATTTTTTAGATTCCTCATCCATTAAAACCGTACTCATTGCCTCACTCCTCCCTAGTTTGCTTGAATACAGCATAAAATCGGGAGTAAAGCTGTACGAACTGCATTGATTCAAATAAGCGTAAACGTTATCTGAATCAACAAAGGCATTAATCAGGAATTCAAGTGGTTTTTCAACGCATCCTCCAAAAAATGACTATAATTCCAGATAATAACGTCACTTCTTCATTGGTGATCTGTTCAGAATCATCTCAATGTTTAACAATACTCAACGTACTCCCTCGAATTCATAGAATGCAGGCGTCTTGTTCATGTCAGCATCCAGTCTTAGCATTTCAAACAATGAAGGCATAAGTTCTTTCGCGGTTTGGTAATCCACCCACCTTACATCTGTGATTTTTTGATCCGGATCCATGATATCGATGCTTCCACCGATGATCTGAACGAAGAAGGTAATGATTAATGCGTGATGTCCCTTCTCCGAGAAGAAGACTTCTCTAACGGAATGCATACCGGTGACCTTACTTTCAAACCCCGTCTCTTCTTTCACTTCACGAATAACCGCCTCTTCTAGTGTCTCGTCTTTTTCCACAGCTCCACCTGGCGGACTCCAGTAAAAAGAGTCGCCTTTGACGTTCTTTACCAATAATATTTTCCCATTCTCATCATGAATCAGGGCTGAAGCTACATCTATACGTTTCAAAGTGTTTCTCCTTTGGTTATTATGCCTTGTCGAAATAATCACCTTACTATTCCTAATCTAATATAAAGGATAAAAAGTAAAGCGAATATAGACTAAAAATGAATCGTGTATCTATTATTTTTCACTTCGCATTGACTAAACCGCGATGTCAAAATGGGATTCTTTCTTCTTTACTTCATTCCTTGTTTACCAAAAACTTATTTTATTATCTTCTTACGCTCCGTGCCCTGTGTCGCAAGGAACAGGAACGTAGAGATGCCTCACACCAGTGATTGGCAGCTCTCGTTATCGGTCCGACAGGAGGGCAGCGGTGCGATGAGGATGTTGCTGCGTGCAGCTTACAGCCTCACGCATAAGCTCGAAAGCTCTTTTGTTTTCTACATGACTATAGAAAGACTAGACAGAAACATCTACGTCATAATCAATCAATCTAAATCAGCTATCCGTCTATAGACCTCCATCCATTCAATAATTACTAGACTCACCACTACCTCACTAATGTCACTCTTCCCTATAGAGAAGTCCATGCACAGACTCTTGCCCGCAGTGGATGGATCCACTGCGGGTTTCTCACCGCCTTTGGATTTGGGACAAATCAATTCCATATTCGCTCGTGCTTTCTTCAAAGAAAAACGATGCCGTTTTTCGTCCATGCCCTCGCGCGGACAGGACGGGGTTGTCCCGTCCGTCTACGCTATACCATTCCTTTACAGGACACCTTGCGCTTTCAGACTGACGTATTCTTCTCCCGCACCGACGATGATGTGGTCGAGAAGCTGAATGCCGACGATACGCCCGACCTCGACGAGCCGTTCTGTCACCTCGATGTCCTCCCGTGACGGATGCGGGTCACCGCTCGGGTGCTGATGACTGACGATGAGCGACGTCGCATTGTTGAGGATGGCGGACTTAAAAATTTCACGAGGGTGGACGACGCTTGAGTTGATGCTTCCGACGTGCGCCCGATGGACGGCGATGACACGGTTCTTTGTATTGAGTAGGATGACGAGGAATACTTCCCGGTCATCGTCCTGGATGAAGCGTTTCGCGACACAGAACGCGTCCTCGGGTGACGTGATGTGCGTCGTCTCGAGCGCGACATCGGGTTCCCGGACCTCTTGGCGGATACGAGTGATTTCAACGAGTGTAGTCAGTTTCATGGAAAAGCTCCTTTCGCGAATGGGATGCAGTCCGACACGGTGCCGTCCTGTTGACGGGAACGCAGCGAGCGTCGTGAGACGGCGCAAGGGTGACCACAGGGAAAGATCAAAAAAAGCGGACAGCGTACCGGGACGAAGGCTTCCGAAGCCCGCGAGCGAAAAGCTTGCTTTGAGCCAAAACGTGGAGGAAGACGAGGAACGGCAGCGGCTTTTTTTGATGGCCCTTGCGCCGACGAGAAGCGAGCTAGAGTACGGAAACAGGACGGCTTGCGGTCCCTTTCCATCAGACAGAGCGGGATCGCTCTGTTCCATGCCTTTGAAATGATCATTCATCGCACCACCGATTCCAATTAAGAAAGCAAGCACCGAGAAGGAGCGTTATAATGAAGGACTCTACGACAGACTAAAGGAAAAAGGAGTACCAATATGAAATCTCTTACATAACCATTCCCCTCACCATCCTATTGATGGCAGGATGTACGGATAAGGATACGGAACGACTTCGCCTACGCAAGATACGATAGAACAGACGACGCAGCAGGACGATCCAGGAAGCGAAGAATGCAGGCTACGCGATGCCAATCACGGAGAAGCACTGGCTATATCAATATATGCGGGATAACGACCATGACGGCATGGTCGGAGAATGAATCTCCTTATTCAATCGAATAGCTGAAACATACTGAAGCAGTGACGAGGTACTCGTCGCTGCCTTTTTTCGTCTCCCAGCAACAGAGATATTGATGAGATGTCAAAAAAGCGGATTTAAAACAAAAGAAACGAGGAATATAAAAAGAACATATGCTCTTATAATGTTCTTATTATGAAAAGAAGTGATTTTAATACGTTATGAAGACCGAGGCAATAAGAAGTGGATCCCGTTTCTGATGTCCGAAAACAAAGGATTGCTGAAACGCTATTACCAGGAGGTCCATCATTTTAAGTTCGAGGATACAAAAGAACCGATTGAGGGAACAATCGGTAGAATATTGCACAAACATTTGTTCGACATTTGTGTTTGAAAGAAATACAATATAATTAACATATATGGAAAAAATATTAACGATTAAATAATATTCTTTGAGGGAGATGCACAAAAATGATACTTAAGCGATTTAAGGTCGAGAACTTCCGTTCAATCTCAAATAGTGGTTGGATTGAAAATGATAATGTTACTGCACTGGTAGGTGTCAATGAAGCAGGTAAATCTAATTTACTTCTAGCTTTATGGAAGCTTAATCCTGCTACTGGTGGAGAAGTAAATAAACTTGAAGACATTCCTCGCAGTAAGTATTCCGAGTGGCGAGATCTAGAAAAGCAGAAAACATTTATAACATGTGAGTTTAATTTGACAGATTCGACATTAATACAAAAATTAATTGAACTGACTGGTTGTCGAGAAGAAGATGTCAAAGTAGCAGAAGTGACTAGAGATTTTAATGGTCGTAGAACAGTCGGTTTTCCTAACTATGAAAAAATAGATGTTTTCGATTCTATGGTAATAGAGAACATACTTACTTCTTACAAATCAGAATTTTTAGGATTAAACGAGAAGGGAAAGAGTGAAAATGGATTAAAGGATAAGATTTCGGCAGCGTACTCTTCTTCTGAACTTATGCTGTCCCAAAAAGACCGTATCGACGATAAGGAACTAAAAGAGATAAGCAAAAATTTTGAAATACCTATAAAAGAATTACAGAAATCCGAAATCCAACCACATCTTAAACGTCTGCAAGGAGAGTTTAAGCAACTCTTAGCAAAATCTCAACAACCTAGCCCATCCAGTTTTCAAGAAGCACGAAATCTTATAGTAAGACATATGCCGAAATTTGTATACTATTCAAACTATGGAAATTTAGATTCAGAAATTTATCTTCCTCACGTCATCGATAATATGAAAAGAGACGACCTGTCCTCTGCAATGCAAGCAAAAGTTCGAACATTGAAAGTGCTATTCGAATTTGTAAATCTTGATCCAGATGAAATTTTAGAATTAGGTGCAGAAATCAAACTAGATCAATATCAAAAGGAAAGACCTTTAACTGAGGAGGAAGTTAATTCTATTGCTGAAAAAAAAGCTGAGCGAGATGTACTTTTACAGTCTGCAGGATTAAGGCTAACAAAAGAGTTTAGAATGTGGTGGAAGCAAGGGGATTATAAATTTCGGTTCCAAGCTGATGGAAGACACTTTAAAATTTGGGTATCAGATGAAAAGAGACCTGAAGAGATCGCACTAGAAGGAAGAAGTACAGGTCTTCAATGGTTTTTGAGTTTTTATCTTATTTTTTTAGTAGAGAGTAAGGATACTCATGAAAATGCTATCTTACTTTTAGATGAGGCGGGTGTTTCACTTCATCCATTAGCGCAGAAAGATTTAGCCAGCTTTTTTGAAAACTTGTCTATGAGCAACCAACTCATTTATACTACACATTCACCTTTTCTTGTAGATACAAATAGCGTCGATCAAGTAAAGGTCGTTTATCTAGATGAAGGTGGAAAAACAGTAGCTTCTAATGATTTAAGAGCAGTCGAAGCTCAGACTAGTAAAAATAATTCAGTATATGCAGTCCACGCAGCATTAGGACTAAGTATTTCAGATGTTCTACTTCAAGGTTGTAAAATTATAATTGTAGAAGGTCCTTCTGATCAATACTACTTAAATGGGATCAAAACATATTTAATTAGAAAAGAAGTATTTCATCCAAAGGAAGAACTGATTTTTATCCCATCTGGTGGAGTAAAGGGAATTCGAGCGCTCTCAAGCCTTTTGTCCGGAAAAGATGAAGCTTTACCTTTCGTTTTACTGGATTCAGATAGTTCTGGAAAAGGACAAAAATCAAGTTTACTAAAGGACTTATATAAAGATTTTCCTAGCCGTATTATTGAAATAGACGAAATTGTACAACTCGAACGAGCAGAAGTCGAAGATTTGATTCCAGTTTCATTAATTGAAAGATATGTATTCAAGTTATCAAAAGGAGTAGATGAAGAATTTATAGATTCATATGACAAAACAAAAGCCCTTCTCCCGCAAATTGAAAACTACTTTAATAAAAATGATATTAGTCTTGAGAAGGGTTGGAAAGTTGACTTAGCCCGTAGTATGAAAAAAAATATACTGAATCCTAGACAGGCAATTAATATCGATAAAAAAACTGAGGACTATTGGATTAACTTATTCAGTCGTTTTGAATCTTAATTAAATCCAAAATCAAGCCTTCTGTTTTTTGTTTATAAAACGACCGTTCTGCATACACTTTTGATTACTATTTAACAAATTAATTTATAAGTAATGTTCTTTTATTTTCTGAGATCTATAAACTCATCTTTTTATCATATTGTTTAAATCACACTGTTTTTAGAGAAAAAAGACAATCGTGAACATCATTTTCTTTGAGATAAAAAAAACGCTTTGATTCAACTATGTGAACTGAGCCCTAGAGTTTGGACAGTTTAATAAAAGCACCCTTAACGTTTTAAGCTGCTATGAGATGGATTCGGTATTGTACCGGAGTCATCTTTTGTAGTTTCCATTGTCTTCGTTCGCTATTGTAATAATCAATGTAAGCATCGACCATGGCACAGACCTCATCGAGGTCAGATGCTAATTTATAATCGACATAATCTTTCAAGTGCCCAAAGAACGATTCCATCGGGGCATTATCCAGGCAGTTTCCTCTACGAGACATGGATTGAAGCATTCCCATCTCATGAACTGAACCAAAAAAGTTAGACAATAAATAATTTGTCAGGCGACCTTGAGGACCTGAGTCCGGTATTCCACCGGGCTCAGGTTTTTTAGTCGTCTCTTGATACGACGATGGTTATAGTACTCGATGTAACGCTCGAGCTCACATTTGAAGTGATTCATGTCATTGAACTCATTGAGGTACAGAAGCTCTGACTTGAGCACGGCGAAGAAGCTTTCGATGGCTGCGTTGTCGAGGCAGTTGCCCTTACGGGACATGCTTTGCGTAATACCGTGCTCGTGGAGCGTACCGACGAACGCTCGATACTGATAATGCCAACCTTGGTCGGAATGTAGAATCGGTCGGGCTTTCCCGTCGAGCTTCCCGATTGCCTGGTCCAACATTTCGCCAACGAATCGATATGTAGGGCGGTCCGATATGGTATAGGCAATGATCTCACGGTTTCCTAAGTCCATCATTGGCGAGAGGTAAAGCTTCTCCCCGAACAGGTGAAACTCAGTGACGTCAGTCACCCATTTCTGGTTCAGACCGGTAGCCTTGAAGTCACGTTGAAGAAGATTCGGTGCGACCTCTCCGACCCGACGATTGATTCCGTAAGACAATATTGATTGCCTGATAGCGCTCAGATGCCGTTAGTTTCGGTACTTTGCCTCTCTTTCGAGAGCTTCGAGCTTTTTTAGTAATTCGTTCTCCGCTGTGAGGTACTTGATTCGTGCTTCAGCTTTCGCAAGGCGTCGTTCGACGGAATCATCTTTTTTCGGTCGACCTCCAAGATTTGATTTTCCAGGTCTCTCATTCAAGAGTCCTTCTTCTCTATAAATACGATATGTCTTCCGCCACCGTTTCAACGCTTCGTTCGTCGTTTGCTTACCGATCATGTCCAGGTCAAAGCCGCTTTCCTCAAAGATTTGTATCGGTCGCTTACCAGCTAAATTCTCATGTATAGCGTGAATCTTAAATTCTCCTTTGTATTGAATCGTACGATCTGATACCGAGGCTACGTGAAGATTCGCTTCAAGTTGTCTGATTTGATCTGGATTGAAGGTACGTCTGTTCATGAATAGTTCTCCCGTCTAAATTGAATAGGTACAGTATATCGATATCTTTAAACACAAAAAACCCCGAATGGGGTCTTTTATCAAGTGTCCACCATTCAGGGTTCAGTTCAATGTATTGAATCAAAGCGTTTTTTGTTGATAAATAAACAAATAAAATTCTCATCTTTTCTTCAATGAGAAATCAATAAGATCTAATATTTCTGCGTAAGCTGCAGTATCTAGCTCGTTACCCTCCCATTTTTTCTTAAGCTCTTTTTCTAAAGACCATGGGTCAGTAGGAGGCAATGCTTCTCTTTCCGTGTTTTCATTATATAGAACTTCAATTATAAAAATGTTTTTACCTTGTTGTTTTAGACGATAAGAGGATTTTGTTAAATTTTTTGATCCATATGCGTTAATAGACAATGAAATTAACAAAACACTCATCAATAGCTGAATCAAATGAACAAAGTATGTAGTATTTAACATACTCCACAGTTTTAAATCTTTGAACATAGGAATACCATTTTCTAAATTCAATGGATAAGAAACGTTAAAGAATGCCACAGCTGTTGCATACTTAAAACTTTCTACAAATATTAAAAGAACATCATCAAACCCTTTTATTTTTCCGTCTATCAATTTGAATTCGAAATACAAGATACTAGCTAATAGCGTGATTTCAATTAGACTGTTTAATACTAGTGCGACTCTATCATTGCTCGATAAATCAGTATTTTTCATTTTATGAGTAGGTTTTATATCCAAATAAAAAGCAATTCCAATCTCAATAAATCTTGTGATAAATCTATAGAAAATAACAGCGTATACTACCTTCCTAAACGTATTAATCATAAGACCATGGGGAACATTATAAAAGTTCAGCAATCCCTCAATTACAAATATGGTAAGAATAATTAGAATAGGAATAAGCATATTTCTACGATTTCTATATTTAACGATATCACCTAGTTTTTTTGACGTTTCAGAATGGTCTAAAATCATTTCTTTGTACACTATATCGATGCGTTTACGCGTTGTTGGATCGATATTTAAATCATTTATAAATAACGTAAACCCTATATCTACGTGTAGTGTATATTCCTGATTGTTCAATTGACCTAAAAATATGTCTTTTAAGACTTGTTGTTCTGATTTTGGAAGTAGTGCTATGAGTGTTGTTATAACTTCTTGATTTAAACTATCTTGTTTTTCATGTTTAGCAATTTTGTGTTCGTTAATTAGTAAGTAACCAATTAACTTTATTAAAGAAATGAGTATTTTAAAAACAGCAAGTAGAAAACAAAAACAAAAACCTATTTCCCAGAACGACACTCCTTGCGTGATCAAAAATATTAAGATAAAAATTACAATCCATCTTTTCAGACTTTTGACTAGCTTAACAAATCCTACAGGATCATTCTTTATTAATACAAGATTGACGATTTTGTACACCATAAGAATCACAATCCCCACTGAGATTGCTGTTAATTTATTTTCATCAAAAAAAGATAAGACAATAAGTCCTGCTGTAGAAACGCCTAAAATTCCGATTATCTTGTAAGTCTTTTTTTTCGTCGGACTTACATTCAAGTACATGTCACTGAAAGTTTGAGTAAATATAATAACCGCTATAAGCCAAGTGGAACTAAGTAATAAAAAGTAAATAAGATTAGGATATTGCATTAAAAAAAATAGGATTATCGCACAAATAATTATACCAGTGTACACAATTCTTTTATTGTTAGAAATTATATTGTTCAGGTCATCAAATTTCCTCATAAATTTAGGCAAGGGCATTGAATTTTTATTAGAAATGTATATTCCACTTGCTAAGTTATAGATTGCTATAGCGAGTAAAGTGATCAGTAATGGGAATATCTGCTCTAGAAAATCCCAAAACGTTTGATCCATCAGTATTTTATGGCTGTCATACGAAAAAAACTTACTGATTCCTAGCAATTTATCAGTCTCGATTGGTTTCCCATATAAGGTACTTGTCAGTAATAGAACTAATAAAAAAATTGTAATAATATTAAAAAATAAATTTACTTTTAACTCTTTCAAATCATTTGTTTCCATGTTTAATATCTATCCTCCATAGTCTTAAGCAATTATAAAGACCTTATCTGCTATAAAGATAAGGTCTTTTATGATTAACCAATATGCTCTTCTAAATTTTTATCGACTGATTTAGTTAGTTTATTTAGGTATCTTTCTAAATTAAAGGATTGTATCGTTGCCATGAGAGCGATCAAAGCAGCTAATGCATAGACTGCTTCTATCTCAATAAGATCTGACAATAATCCAAACAGTAAGCTACCTATACAAAATGCGATTGTATAAACTGTTTGCTGCAGACTATATACATATGGAAGTCTTTTGTGATGCACATACGTTTGGAGTACGGTATTGATTTGAATTGATCTAACTTGAAGAGCGGCTCCTTGAATCAAACAAGCTAAAATTGCGAAGTATACATTCGGAGCAAATCCAAACATAACTGTAGCAATGACAGAAACCAAAGCACTGAATGATATTACAGTTTTTTTAGTATTTAATTTAATAAGAATTGCACTTGATGCAATCATACTTATCATGTAAAAAGCATTTAATATTCCCCACCATTTTTCATCTACATTCAAATGGGTAGAAATATAAACTAAAAATATAGCTGAAATCCATGCTGTACTTGCTAGTGATTCAGTTGCTACCAATAGAGTGTTCTTTCTGGACACCTTGTCAGATAATACATACTTCACACTCTCAGCAAAAGACATTGAAGATGTTATAGTCGATTCCTCTACATCGAGAGCTTTATCAGTTTCATTGGAATCAGACTTCATCCAACTCACAAATCTAGCAGTTACTATTGTTGAAATCACGTAGAGTATTACGGAAACCTTCAATAAAAATAGTGAAGAAACAGTACTTACGATTATTGCACCTAGCGGCCACATAAGTAGCTGAATTAGTTGATTTGATCCTTGAACTATACTATTTGCTTTGTTTAAGTCATTATGCAAAATCGGTATATAAGCACTCTGAATCGGTCTAGCAAAACCGTCAAGAAATGAAATTAAGAATACCGAAGGACCAATAATAAGTAGTGAAGCTTCGTTGTTAAAAATAATAAAAAATAGGATTGCGGTTTTTAATAGTTGCGTAAAGAGTAATAAAAATTCTTTTGACCGTTTCTTCATTAGAAATGCAAAAACAAAGCCGCTTGCTGTCATTCCTAAAGTAACGATTATCGGAAATATAGCCGCTGAAAAACCACTTCCACTGGCTTTGTAGAGTAAAGAAATCAAAGCAACTATATATAAGGAGTCTGCAGCGTTTGCAAACCATTGACTAATTAATAAAGCGTAAAATTTCTTCATGAGAAATCCTCCTTATGATCTTTTTGGATTTATTCGATCATATGAAGCTTACATGTGAATCACCCCTTCTTTTTATACATCTTATAAATGAATTAGAGTGGTCAAAAGTATAGCAAGCCTCTTGACCACTCTAATTCATTTATTTAGAGATTCAGTAATTAAATCGTAATTAACATTTTTAGCAAAACTATTCATCTGCTCAAGGGCAATGATTCCCTGTTCTCCTAGGAACTCCGTTTTAGTAGAGATTTCAGATAGCGTTACCTTTAAATCATCTATGAATTGTACTGATTTGGATTTATCATTGAATAGATGATACAAATGCATAATACCGATTGAAACACCCGCTGCATGATATGATCGATCTAGAGGGCGACGCATTTTTAAAATAGTTGAAGTGACAAGTGCTTCCTCTTTTGCACAATCATTTGCATTAGGAAACATGCAGTTGATCATATCATCCAAGAAAATGCTTTGATGAATAAATTCATGATAGATCGCTTCTGCATAATCAATGATTGTCCATTCCTCTTGAGGATTAAGCCAGATTAGTCCTAACACGTTAGAGACTGAACCGCCACCGAATAAGTCCTTTTTCAAAATTAAGAATGTCCCTACTAGTTGATTAACTAGATTCCCTAGTTCTGGATGTAGTGAATTTATTAAGTTAAGAGCTTGAGTCATACGATATCTAATCTGCTCTTGTTTTTCTGGTGAGTAAATATGATTATCATTTTCTAAATCTTCTGAATCAATCATCCCTAGTTCAAGAAGTTTAGATTGCAAGGTCTTATCAAAAAAAGTTAAGTGAATCTTATGGTTATCGTATGGTACTGAAACATCCTGTAACAAGTTTACAGATTCGAAGTATTTTTCTTTCAATGTTAGTTCTTTAGAAGACAATTCTTTGTCCATCGTTCTGAAGCTTGATGCAAATTGAAAAATAGCCTCAATATTATTATTAATATGAGTTTTATGTAAAAAAGAAATATAGTCGTCGGTTTTCGTTTTTTCTACCAAAGTTGTCATTCTTAGTTTCTCCTTTATTAAGAGTATAATCGAGTGAGATCTTAACTATCTCACTCGATATACTACTCTTAGATTATTTTTCGTCTTTTTTCTCGAGGTGAATCTGCATACGTAGTGGTTGAACTACGATAGACATTGAAGCAGTTTCTCCAAGGTAGTGTTTGATATAACGCTCGATGTTAGATTGTTGTTTTGACATTGTATATTCCTCCTTTTTTA
>NZ_QXJB01000011.1:0-41645 GCF_003598705.1 Exiguobacterium sp. RIT452 | reverse complement strand
GTGTCGTTTTCAGCGACTTTAATATCTTACCAAGTCACTGACACGATTGTCAATAACTTTTTTGATATTTTTTTCGGTGTGTCACAACCATTTGCGGCACAAGAAGTAATATACCATGGAGTTTTTGTTTATACAAGTGTTTTATTAGAAAAACATTTAAAATAATCTTATTCCCGGTTTTCATAAGGATTATTCTAATAAACACCTGATTAATTAAAGGTTTTTATCAGATGAATCAAAGTAAAAATCCCCCCGCTTCCTTCTATATGAAGAAAGACGAGGGAATGACCGTTCCAAATTAGTTTTGTTGATGACGCATCGTTGGGAACAACAGTACATCGCGAATCGAAGGAGAATTCGTCAATAACATGACGAGGCGGTCAATTCCGATTCCGAGTCCTCCAGTTGGCGGCATGCCGTACTCGAGTGCTTCGATGAAGTCATTGTCCATTTCATGGGCTTCATCATTCCCTGCTTCTTTTTCAACCAGCTGGGCTTCGAAACGTTCCCGTTGATCGATTGGATCATTTAACTCCGTAAAGGCATTCGCATGCTCACGGCGGACGATGAACAATTCAAATCGATCCGTAAAACGAGGATCTTCCGGATTTTTCTTCGCAAGTGGCGAAATTTCAACCGGATGTCCGTAAACGAATGTCGGCTGAACGAGTGACTCTTCAATTTTCTGTTCAAAGAATTCATTGAGGATATGTCCCGTCGTCATATGCGCTTGGACTTCGACACCATGTTCGTGTGCGAGTTCATGGGCACGCTCTTTCGAAATCTCTTCAAAGAAATCAACACCTGTCGCTTCTTTGACAAGATCCGCCATATGCGCACGTTTCCAGCCGACAGACAAGTCGATGACATCTTCGCCGTACGTGACTTGTGTCGTACCGAGTACTTCCTGTGCCACATGAGCAATCAGGTTTTCCGTCAAATTCATGATGTCGTTGTAATCCGCGTAAGCTTCATACAGTTCGATCATCGTAAATTCAGGGTTATGGCGTGTCGAGATTCCTTCATTACGGAAAACACGACCGATTTCATACACCTTTTCAAGTCCACCGACGATTAACCGTTTGAGGTGCAATTCGATGGCAATTCGCATGTAAAGTGTCATATCGAGTGCATTGTGATGCGTAATGAACGGACGCGCCGAAGCACCACCCGCGATCGTATGCAACATTGGTGTTTCGACTTCCAAGTATCCAAGGCTGTCGAGGTACTGACGAATACCGCGAATGACTTTACTGCGTGCAATAAACGTCTCACGTGATTCGTTGTTCGTAATCAAATCCAGGTAACGTTGACGGTACCGTTGTTCGACATCTTTTAATCCGTGGTATTTATCCGGAAGCGGGCGTAATGCTTTGGTCAGCAACGTAAACGATGTGACGTGAACCGAGAGTTCGCCAACATTCGTTTTGAAGACGTAACCGCTGATTCCGACGATGTCCCCTAAGTCACATGTTTTATAAATCTCATATGCTTCTTCCCCAACGTCGTCCTTACGCACATACAATTGGATCTGACCGTTTACATCCTGGACGTTCGTAAAACCGACTTTCCCTTTACGGCGTGTCGTCATGACACGACCCGCGATGGAAACGTCCGGCTTCAGTTCTGCCAATTCTTCTTTTTCATGTTCGCCGTAAGCAGCACGAATACTTGCTGTATCCGTTGAACGTTCGAAACGTGCACCAAACGGATCAAGTCCTTGTTCACGCATGGCGTTCATCTTACCGAGACGCACCTGCATTTGATCATTCATTTCCATGTCCTGACTCACTGTCTTCACTCCTTTTATAATGGTTCACGATGGTTTTCATCCGCTTCGATGAAAAAGCTGCCGGCATGACCGACAGCTCTTAGAAAAACCGATTCGCTCATCTTCAATGGCATTAGCGTACCATAAAACGGGCAATCCCGACCATACTTTACGTGTCACGCATGTACTGCGGTCGTTTCCAATGTTTCGACATACTGACGCAACAACTCTTGCAGACCCGCATGAGTATCAATATCGAATAACGCTTTGCGGACTTGTCCGTTTCCGCTTAATCCTTTAAGGTACCACGCAACATGGGTGCGCATTTCCCGCACGGCAAGTTTTTCCCCTTTTAGTGCGACGAGACGCGCGGCATGCAACAGACAAATATCAATCTTCTCACGTGGTGTCGGCTCCGCCGGTAACGTTCCGGATTCAAGATACTGGATCGTCTGATACAGCATCCACGGATTCCCGAGTGCAGCCCGACCGATCATGACACCGTCTACTCCGATCTCATCAATCATCCGTTGGGCGTCTTGCGGCGTCTGGACATCTCCGTTACCGATAATCGGAATGTTGACTGCCCGCTTCGCTTCGCCGATGATGTTCCAGTCGGCAACCCCTTCATACTTTTGGGAACGGGTCCGTCCGTGGATGGCGACAGCCTTCGCTCCACCGGCTTCTGCCGCCCGGACATTGTCGACGCAATAAATATGATGGCTGTCCCAACCGGTCCGCATCTTGACCGTCACGGGTTTCTCGACTGCTTGCGATACGGCATGGACCATCTCGTACACTTTATCCGGATCAAGCAACCATTTCGCTCCGGCATCACACTTTGTCACTTTCGGAACGGGACAACCCATATTGATGTCAATGATATCGGCATTCGTATTGGCATCGACATACTGTGCTGCCTGGACCAACGTTTCCTTCGAACCGCCGTAAATCTGCAAACTGAGTGGTTTTTCCCGGTCATCAACGTACAACATCTGCATCGTCCGTTCATTTTCGTACAGAATCCCCTTATCACTGACCATTTCCGCACAGACGAGACCTGTCCCGAATTCTTTTGCAATCAAACGAAACGCAGGATTACAGACACCCGCCATCGGTGCTAAAATGACACGGTTATTCAGTTCAACATCACCAATTTTAAAACCTGTCATCACGCTCTTCCCTTCTCTGCTCTGAATGCGACTTAAGTTCGATTCGTTTTACATCCGCCCGTTCCGCTTCCGGCAAGTCGACATACAACTCGTCGACGGTTCGTTCCCACCCCGGCACGAAATAGGCAGCATTTAATTCACGCAACGGCGCCAAGACGAATGCCCGATTGTTCATCCGTGGATGCGGTACCGTCAACCCTTCCGACTGAATCGTCTCGTCATTATACAAAATGATGTCGAGATCGAGTGTCCGCGGTCCGTTCTTGAATAACCGCTTCCGCCCTTCCTGGTGTTCAATCTGTTGTAGCTCCGTCAATAAGTGTTCGGCGGATAAGGTCGTATCCAGTTCGACGACCATATTGTAAAAAAGATCTTGATCCACGTAGCCGACGGGTGCCGTCTCATAGATTGACGAAGCACGCACTGCTTTCGTCGTTGGCAAGGCACGGATCAACCGGATGGCCGCTTGCAGGTGAGCTGCTTTATCGCCGATGTTCGATCCTAGTGCGACGTAGGCACGATTCATGCATAATCGCCCCGTTTCCGGTGGATTTCAACGGCAACATGTTCATAATGTCCCGCAATCGGCGGATCCGGTTTAATGACCTTGATCGTCGTCTCAAGAATCCGGGGATCGAGCAACAGCACCTGCTCTGCAATGCGGTCTGCGAGCGCTTCAACGAGTTGCAGCGGCTTCCCTTCGACGACCTGCTTCGTGACTTCGTATAACTCCGCATAATTGACGCTTTCACGTAAATCATCCGTCTTACCGGCACTTGATAAATCAAGACCAATCGTCAGATCAACGTTAAAGCGTTGACCCAACTTCGTTTCTTCTGCAAACACACCATGGTATCCGTAAAAACGCATACCGGTCACCTGTATCCGATCCATCTTCATTCTCCTCCCGGTAATTCCGCAGCCAACATCGTATCCATCATGACGGCTGCCCGTTTGACCGCCTGCACATCATGCACCCGCATCCATTCACATCCTTGTTGAATGCCGTAGCAGACTGTCGCAATCGTCCCTTCGACACGCTGATCAGCCGGCAAGCCAAGCGTCAGACCAATCATCGACTTCCGGGATGTCCCGAGCAGGACAGGATAACCAAAGTCCGTCGTAATCGACAGATGGCGCATTAAAAACAGGTTTTCTTGATGCGTCTTCATGAACCCGATGCCGGGATCCAACCAGATGTGGTTTTCCGACACTCCGGCCTGTTTCGCCAATCGAATCGAATCTTCCAAATCGGCCCGTACTTCAGCCAGCATATCCGGTCCATGAGGTTCTGAGCGGTTGTGCATTAAAATAATCGGGACATCATGCCGGGCTGCCACCTCGACCATCGAGCCGTCCCCCCATTTTGATCCCCAGACGTCGTTGATGATGTCTGCTCCGGCACGAACAGCAGCTTCGGCAACTTCCGGTTTATACGTATCAATCGACACCAATATATCCAGTTCACGTTTCAAGCGCCGAATGACCGGGACAACACGGTCGATTTCGTCTTCAGCCGAGACAAATGAAGCGCCCGGTCTCGTCGATTCACCGCCGACATCAATCGCGTCCGCTCCGTCCGCGACGAGTTGTTTCGCATGCCGGACTGCCTGCTCGATGTCCACATAGTTCCCGCCATCGGAAAAAGAGTCCGGTGTCACGTTAAGAATCCCCATGATTTTCGTCATCCTTTTTCCCTCCTTGACCACTTCGACTGGACGGCGTCATCAAACAATCTTCGAACTGCTTGATATCCGTGTCCATTAAGACCGGGGAACGTCCGCCCATCCAAGGAAGAGACCGCGACTGCTTCTTGAACCGAGTTCGTATAAAGGATTTCATCCGCTTCCGTCAATTGCGGCAACAACGCCAGCCGTTCCTCGACAGGCAGCTCTTCCATCAGGAATTGACGGGTGATGCCATTGAGGGCACCTGTCTCAAGTGGCGGCGTGTACCATCGTTCTCCATAACGCCAAAAGATATTGGACGTGATGCCTTCACAGATGAAACCGTCTTTTGTCAAAAAGAGACCTTCTGCCTCCTGATTAAACAACTGACGTTTGGCGACCAGATTGTTCATGTAGTGATGTGATTTCAACCGATAACTCGTTTCCGGTGTACTCCGGGGCAAACGAACGGTTTCAAGCGCCCGTTCCGCCATCTGTCTGGAACCGATCGATTTCGCATACAACAGAACGGTCGGCTGCTCATACGGTTCAATCGAAAGACCGATTTCACGGGCACCGGCAGAGACGTTTAAACGAAAGTAGAGATCTCCCGTTCCGTGCACACGACACAATTCTTCAACCGCCGCCAATAAATCATCACGTCCGTAAGGCAATTTGATGCCGATTGCCGCACAACTCATCTGTAGACGCTCGATGTGATCATCAAAGAGAAACGGATGACCCGCGTAAGTCCGGAATGTCTCGAAGACCCCCATCCCGTATAGATATCCATGATCGAGCGGCGAGATGCGTACGTCTTCTTCTTGTTTTATCTGTCCATCATGCCAAAGATACATAGTGTGTCAACTCCAAAAAGTTTTTTAACATCTGTTTCCCGTCACGTGTCAAAATCGCTTCCGGATGGAACTGGACGCCGACGATCGGCAACTCCTTGTGACGAAGGGCCATGATTTCCCCATCTGCTTCTGCCGTCATCGTCAGGGCGTCCGGGAAACTTTCCCGTTCGACGACAAGTGAATGATAACGCGTCACCGGCGTCTTCTGTTCAATTCCGGCAAACATACCGGAACCGTCATGGGTCAGCAAGGACACTTTCCCGTGCATCAATGTCTTTGCCCGGACCACCTTTCCACCAAACACTTGACCGATTGCCTGATGTCCAAGACAGACACCGAGGATCGGCAGACGACCGGCAAAGTAGCGGATGGCTTCCAAACTGATTCCGGCTTCGTTCGGAGTACACGGTCCCGGGGAAATGACCAAATGATCCGGAGCCAGTGCTTCAATTTCCTCAATCGTAATCGCATCGTTCCGGAAAACACGGACCTCTTGTCCAAGCTCTCCAAAATACTGCACTAAGTTATACGTAAATGAATCATAATTATCGATCAGTACAATCATGTCGTTCCCTCCGCTAATTCTTTGGCCACCCAAAGCGCCTTCGCCTTACTGAGTGATTCTTCATATTCGCTTTCCGAGTCAGAATCCGTCACGATTCCGGCTCCCGCCTGAATATACGCCATCCCGTCTTTTGCGACAAGCGTCCGAATCAAGATGTTGAAAATTGTATCATCCGCCCAGCTGATAAAACCGAGTGAGCCGGTATAAATCCCCCGGCGGACCGGTTCAAGCTCTTCGATGATTTCCATCGTCCGGATTTTAGGCGCACCGGTAATCGTGCCTCCCGGAAACATGGCGGCAAGGACACTGCTTCCGGTCTCCCCGTCCGCAATCTCACCACGGACGTTTGAGACGATATGCTGAACGTGTGAATATTTTTCGATCACCATCAACTCATCAACATGAACCGAACCGTAGCGGCTGACCCGTCCTAAATCATTTCGTTCGAGATCGACGAGCATCACGTGTTCCGCCCGTTCTTTTTCGTTATCAAGCAACGTTTTCGCTAAAGCAAAATCCTCTTCTTCATTTTTGCCGCGCGGACGGGTTCCTGCAATCGGGCGGGTCGCGAGGGCTGAATCGATTTTTTCGACGAGCAACTCAGGTGACGCCGACACGAGAACCAGTTCCTGATCTGCAAAATAGCCCATGTAAGGAGACGGGTTGACAGTTCGCAACACGTCATAAATATGCGCTGGTGTCGTCTGGAGCGGCTCTTGCTGGCGGACAGCGAGATTCACTTGAAAGACATCGCCCGCCTCGATATACTGTTTGATCCGATCGGCGGCGTGAATGAAATCACGCCGTTTAAAGGAACGGTCCCGCTGAGGACGCTTGACGTCCGGAACCTGAAAGACCGGTGCCGGACTCATTTGCCGCCACGAGGCGACTTCTTCGACTAAGGCCAGACGGGCTTCCGCTTCTGTCTCACGGGTGACGGCAACAAATAATTGATTTTTTTCATGATCAAAGACGGCCACCTCATCGTACCAATAGAGCGACAGATCAGCCGTCTCCAGATCATCCGCCGCTTGCTGCGGCAGGCGTTCTAAATAACGGACAGCATCATAACTGACGTATCCCGCCAGTCCTCCAAAAAACGGCGGCATTCCCGCCGGTCGAGCCGAGGCGTAACGTGAACGGATGTCCTCCAAGATTGTGAATGGAGCATCCGTCGTGTCTGTTTCTTCCCCGGACACCGTCACCGTCGTGAGACCATTTTTTGTCCGAATGTGTCCCACCGGTCGGACCCCTGCCATCGTATAAGCTCCGATTCGGCCGCTTTCGAGCCAGACGTGTCCGGTCCGGTTTGCCGTCAATTCGACGTACCGGTTATAAAATTGTTCCTTCGTCCATGTAAATGCTTCGTATACTGTCTGTCGCACGCTTGTTCCTCCACTTCCGAGCTATTCTGTTTTCATTATACGCAAAAAATCAGTCAGACGGACGACTCAAACGCAAGTCCCACTCTTTCCGACGAGGAAAAAGAGGTCCATTCCGAACAACCGGAATGAACCTCTGAGTCTGCTAAGATTATAGTTTTGAGCTGTCCGCTTCTTCTTCCACCTGATACAACGGTGTACTGAGGTAGCGTTCTCCGTTTGACGGAATGATCGCCAGAACGTTTTTGCCTTTTCCTAAACGCTTCGCCGTCTTCAAAGCAGCTGCAATCGCTGCACCGGAAGAAATTCCGCCGAGGACTCCGTTCGACTTGGCCGCGCGACGTGCATGATCAAACGCTTCTTCCGTCGTCACTTGCTCGACACCATCATAAATCTGTGTGTCGAGAATCGATGGAACGAATCCGGCACCGATGCCTTGCAACTTGTGTGGACCGGGTTTTCCACCCGACAGAACAGGTGAATCCGTTGGTTCAACCGCGATGATTTCGATGCCAGGGAACGCCTCACGCAAGACTTTTCCAGCGCCGGTGATTGTACCGCCTGTGCCGATTCCCGCGATGAAAGCATCGAGGGATAATCCTTCAAACGCTTCGACGATTTCCGGTCCCGTCGTTTTTTCATGAACGACCGGGTTCGCTTCATTGTTAAACTGTTGCGGCATGAAATAACCGTGTTCTTCCGCTTCTGCCGTTGCCCGAGCAATCGCACCCTTCATTCCTTCTGGACCGGGTGTTAAAATCAACTCCGCACCGTACGCACGAAGAAGAGTTCGACGTTCCATGCTCATCGTTTCCGGCATGACGAGAATCGAACGGTAGCCTTTTGCAGCAGCCACCATTGCGAGTCCGATGCCCGTGTTTCCACTCGTCGGTTCGATGATGGTATCTCCTGCTTTGAGATGTCCCGCTGACTCAGCCGATTCGATCATCGCTAAGGCGATTCGGTCTTTGACGCTTGAACCCGGATTCATATATTCCAATTTCAAGTACACGTCCGCATCTTCCGGTCCTGTCAAATGATTCAATTTAACGATCGGCGTGCGGCCGACTAAATCCAATACTGAATTCGCAATGCGCATGACCATTCCTCCTCATAATGAAAAACTTTAATTCCAAGTAATCCGATAGATCAATTATCCACGGACTGGATGAAAATTGTCAATCAAAGCGTTCTACAGTCGGCTTTGATCCATTTTCCGACTGTTTTTCGACTGCTTCCGCAATCAGACGGTCAATCGTTTCTTGTTCATGCTCGTTTCGCATGACTTGATACACATCCGCCCGCGTGATTTCCTGATCTCCGACTTTGGCGACGACATCTTCGAGTGGTCCGCCGATGCTATCTTGAACGACCTTCGGAGAATCTACTTTCGGCAATTCTCCCATGAACGCGTAAGCACCCGTCAAAAAGTTTGTCAGTAATAAAATGAAAATCAACATCCACAAGTACTTAGAGTTTACAGTTCCCATTTTCAGACCCTCTTATGCTCTTTCGAGTGATTTTTCGCGAAGTGCTTGTAATTCTTCGACATCGTATTGGTAATGTTCCGAACAGAAATGACAGACCGCTTCCGCTCCACCATCTTCATCAATCATCGCTTGAATCTCATCCGGTCCGAGAGCGACGATCGCCGTCGCTAACTTTTCACGTTCGCACGTACAGTTAAATGACACCGGAATCGTATCGAGCACTTCGAACGATTCTCCTAATACAAGACTTAACATCTCTTCCGGTGTTTTTTCTTCACCGACCAGAATCGAGATGGGTTTTAATGCCGCAACTCGTTGTTCCAGTGCCGCAATCGTTTCTTCCGACGCACCCGGCATCAGTTGAACGATCAATCCGCCTGCTGCGATGACCGACTCATCTTCCGGATAGACGAGGACGCCTGCTCCGACGACAGATGGACTTTGCTCGGAAACCGCGAAGTAATACGTAAAGTCTTCACTGATTTCACCTGTTTGAATCGGCGATTGTCCACCGACGAAGTCACGCAGACCTAAATCCTTGATGACGGAAATGTTTCCGCGCCCGACTGCATCGCCGACTTTCAGTTTTGTCAGACCGTCACTGTTGACGTATGTGTCCATTTCGACACGCGGGTGACTGACATATCCCCGGACCTGTCCTTTCGCATCCGCATCGACGATGATTTTTCCGATTGGACCATCCCCTTCGACTTTCAGCGTCACACGGGTATCCCCTTTTTGCATCGTTCCCATCATTGCACCAATCGTTAACGTCCGACCGAGTGCTGCCGTGACGACAGGTGTCGTCTGATGGCGGAGTTGTGCTTCATAAACGGTTTTTGTCGAACGAATCGCAAACGCGCGGACTTCGCCGTTAAACCCTAAGGCTCTGACTAAATAATCATCTTTTAATTGTGCTAATAATTCTTCACGTTTCATTATTTTTCCCTCACTTATTTCGTTCGTAGATAATCCGCAACCCGTCCAGCGTCAAAAATGGATCAACGATTTTAATCGTCGCGGATTCCTCACTGATTAATCGGGCGAGTCCACCTGTCGCAATGACAGTCGCTTCTCCCATTTCTTCTTTCATCCGATGGACCAGCCCATCGACTTGCGCGACGTATCCGAAATACGTACCGGACTGCATCGCATGTACCGTATTTCGACCAATCGTCGACTGCGGTTTGGCAATCTCGATTCGTGGTAATTTCGCCGCTTTGTTATACAAGGCTTCTGTCGACACCATGACACCCGGTGAAATGATTCCACCGTAGTAGCGTTTTTGTGAATCGATGTAACAATATGTCGTTGCTGTTCCAAAATCAACGATGATTAAAGGACCATCATATTTTGCCGTCGCAGCGACGGCATTGACGATCCGGTCTGCCCCGACTTCTCTTGGATTATCGACTTTTAAATCGAGTCCCGTCTTGATTCCCGGTCCGATCACGAATGGACGTCGGTTGAAATAACGGACGCACATGTTCTCGAGTGGAAACACGACAGGGGGTACGACAGATGATAACACGATTCCCTCAATGTCTTCCACGTTTAAGTCTGCATCCCGAAACAGGGCTTTGACCAACATGCCGTACTCGTCCGTTGTCCGTGTACGATCCGTTGCAATGCGCCAATGCTGGACAAGTGTCTGTTCATCATAGACGCCAAGTACGATATTCGTATTTCCCACATCAATTACTAAAATCATCTGCTTCCCCACTTTTCTCTGACGATAACTGTTGCATACGTTGTGATTATACCATGCAGCCGGGGCTTCACCTACCGAAGTGCGCCTTGCAACCTGCCTACAAAAAAAGAGGTCAGCATCCCATTCGGAATACTGACCTCTTCGTCAAACGAAATCCATTGATCTTTCACTCCGTCCACCGATTCATCCGAACGGTGTTTCATGAGTGATTAGATTTGATCATCCCGGCGTGGTTGATCTGGTTTTTCCGTATCGACATTTTCCCCTTCGTCGATGACAGAGCCGCGTTGTGTCGGAGATTCTGTCGGTTGATCGATGACAGGTGTCGTCGATTCCGGCGTTTTCTCGTCCGCTTTTGGTTCTGCAATCACTTCAGGTTGATGCTTTTTATATTCGCCTGTCTCTAAGAGATGGTGAATTTGTTTCTGATCAAGTGTTTCCACGTCAAGTAACGTCGTCGCAATCAAATCAAGCTGATCGCGTTTTTCTGTTAAGATCGTTTTCGCTTTTTGGTAACACTTGTTGATGATCGCTTGAATTTCTTTATCGATTTCATGGGCAATCGCATCAGAGTAGTTCTGTTCGTTTTGGAAGTCACGTCCTAAGAAGACGTTTCCGCCTTGACCGGAACCAAACTGAAGTGGTCCGAGTTTTTCACTCATCCCGAACTCCATGACCATTTTCCGTGCTAATCCTGTGGCACGTTGGAAGTCATTACTCGCTCCAGTCGAAACTTCACCAAAGACGATATCTTCCGCGACACGACCACCAAGTAATCCAGTGATCTTATCTTCAAGTTCCGGTTTTGTCATGAAGTAGCGGTCTTCTTTTGGAAGCATGATGACGTAACCGCCTGCATTCCCGCGAGGAACGATCGTTACTTTATGCACTTCATCCGCATCATCGAGTGTGACACCGATGATCGTATGACCAGCTTCATGCCATGCAACAATCTTTTTCTCTTTTGGTGAAATGATCCGACTCTTCTTCGCTGGTCCAGCGATGACACGGTCGATCGCTTCTTCGAGATCGACGATTGAGATCTTGTCACGGTCGGTACGCGCGGCAATAAGTGCTGCTTCGTTCAACAGGTTTTCAAGATCCGCACCAGAGAAACCTGGTGTGCGTTGTGCGATGGCTTTTAAATCAACCGTTGTATCAAGTGGTTTATTGCGTGCGTGTACTTTCAAGACCGCTTCACGTCCGACGACATCTGGACGCTCAACCGTGATTTGACGGTCAAAACGACCTGGACGGAGTAAAGCCGGGTCCAAGATATCCGCACGGTTTGTTGCTGCGATCATGATGATACCTTCGTTTTCACTGAATCCATCCATCTCGACGAGAAGTTGGTTCAATGTTTGTTCGCGCTCATCATGTCCGCCGCCAAGACCGGCTCCACGTTGACGACCAACCGCATCGATCTCATCGATGAAGATGATACATGGGGCGTTTTTCTTCGCATTTTCAAACAAGTCACGTACACGTGATGCACCGACACCGACAAACATCTCAACGAAGTCAGAACCTGAAATCGAGAAGAACGGTACGCCGGCTTCACCAGCTGCTGCACGGGCAAGCAATGTTTTACCTGTACCTGGAGGACCTACAAGGAGGACACCTTTAGGAATACGGGCACCGAGACGGGCAAACTTGCGTGGATCTTTCAAGAATTCAACAACCTCAACGAGTTCTTGTTTCTCCTCATCCGCTCCCGCGACATCGTCAAACGTAATCTTTTTCTTTTCTGTATCATACAGGCGCGCCTTCGATTTCCCGAAGTTCATGACACGGCCACCGCCGCCACCGCCTTGTGCTTGATTAATCAAGAAGAAGAACAGGATGAAGATGATGATGAATGGCACGATCGTCGTCAGTAACGCGATCCAACCGCCATTTGTTTCTGCTGCTTTGAAGTCCATCTTGACGTTTTGGCTACGCAATTGCGTGTACAAATCCGTCAGTTCCGTATCAACAGCCGGTACGACGGTTTCATATGTCGTATCCTTTTCACGTAATTCACCCGTGACGTTATACGTCTGTCCCTCATACTGGAACGTCGCCGTCTTCACATCACCTTTTTCAACAGACTCGACAAACTGTGTGTAATTGATTTCTTTGCTTTTGTTCACTGGACTCTGCAAGTATTGCAGAAACAAGATCAAAGCTAGAAAAATGACCCCAAACACGAGGGTATTCTTCACTGCTCGGTTCATCGTAGGCCTCCTCTCCGCACCAACTGATTAAACTTACTCAATCGATACGAATCCTAACGCGGCAAAGCGCGCTTTGTAATTGGTTTCATCTTATCATGTGACAGTCAAGATTAAAAATAATTAGCCGCCGTAGACTGCTGGCTTCAATACTCCAACATAAGGAAGGTTCCGATACTTTTCTTCATAGTCAAGACCGTAACCGACAACGAACTCATGTGGAATGACGAAACCGCTGTAGTCGGCGTGTAAATCGTTTTTACGACCACTCGGCTTATCCAGCAACGTCACGATTTTAACCGACTTTGCTTTCCGGTATTTGAAGAGGTCCACGAGATACCCTAATGTTAATCCGCTGTCGATGATATCTTCGACAATCAGGATGTCACGTCCTTCTACTGATGTGTTTAAATCCTTCTCGATCTTGACTTCCCCTGTCGATGTCGTCCCACCGTGGTAAGTCGACACATCCATGAAGTCCATTTCAAGATGCATGTCCATCTTTTTGACGAGATCAGACATGAACGGCATTGCGCCTTTTAATACACAGACAAGCAGTGGGAAACGATCTCCATAATCCGCTGTCAGTTCACCCGCGAGTTCACCGACTTTATGTTGGATCTCTTCTTCCGAAATCAGTACTTTTTCCATATCATTCATTAAGGTCATGCTAGGTATTCCTCCTCCATTTTAAACACTACATTACCATTCTATCATTAAACCTGATTCTGCGAGGAGTTCAAATGACCCGAATATTGCAATTCGATGTCCGATGACTGCCAGAACTTGCCCTGTTGCATCCACGACGACCGGGATTTGTGTTCGAAGTGTCCGTGGAACTTTAGCGTCCATCAAAATTCGGCTGACTTTTTTAGTGCCGACCGCCAGTTGAATCCGATCCCCGGGTAACGGTGGTCGAACCGTTAACGGGAATCTGATGGCCGAAAACGGAATGCCGGTGGTCGCACGGGAAAACCTAACCATTTGTTCACCATAATAATAGGTACCCAAACGCTCCCCCACTTCAAACGGTTCAGGTACAGAGTGTCTCACAGGACAGGGAACACATGTCAAGTAGCCATATGTACGCTGTATCCTCCAGTTTCCATAATACACTTCACCGGACGGCATATCTACTCGTAGCAGTGTCAAAAATCGATTGTAATCGTTCGGTGTGAGTTCTGCGTCCGGCACGAGCACACGCAGGACCAGGCGTCTGAAGTCGGAAGGGAGTTGAAGAACGTTCTTCAGCGGAAGTCCCTGTTCCGTCGTCCAGTCTTTGACGAGCGCCGCGACATAGGCAAGATGTTCTTGTTTTTGTTCATGTCGCAGCATCGCAGCGCGAACGGTCGCGGCTTCATAACCGGGACGTAAGGCAGCGAGCACGGGCATTACTTGATGCCGAATCTGATTGCGAAGGTACTTCGTTTCCGCATTCGTCGCATCTTCGTGCCACGCGACTTGATGTTCCGCCGCATAGTCATACAGCTGCTGCTTCGTATACGTCAATAACGGACGGTGGATCTGCCCGTGTGCAAACGGTCGGACTACTGGAATCCCGTCGATATGCGCTTCCCCGCGGAGCAATTGAATCAATAACGTCTCCAGTTGATCGTCCCGGTGATGGGCGAGGACCAGCTGATCGCGTCCAGTCTCCCGCATCACCTCTTGAAAAAAAGCATACCGTCTGCTGCGGCATTTCTCTTGAGTCGCCGTCTCGTCTGTCCATTCAAGACGCGTCATCCGAAAATCGAGTTGGCGTGCCTGCGACCAGGCTTGAATCGATTGTGCTTCTGCATCGGATTCGGCACGAAGTCCATGGTGCACATGAACGATGATGATATCGTGACCTGCTTCATACAACAGATGGGCTAACACCATCGAGTCACAGCCGCCGGATACGGCAACAAGCAAGGGTACGCTTGGAAGTTTTACCTCTACTGTCACGTCTTCATCCTCCCTTTTGCATTAATCTAAACGAAAAAAGCTATCTCTATATGAAATAGAGATAGCTTTTTTACAGAATGACCCGTACGGGAATCGAACCCGTGTTACCGCCGTGAAAGGGCGGTGTCTTAACCGCTTGACCAACGGGCCAAAAAAATATGGTAGCGGCGGAGGGAGTCGAACCCACGACCTCACGGGTATGAACCGTACGCTCTAGCCAGCTGAGCTACACCGCCATATTTTGAATGTTTGTGTCCTAAGCACATTTTCTATAATACTTGGGAGTCAAATGATTGTCAACGCTTTTTCTAAAAATAATTCTAAAAAAATAAAAGATGGAATGAACAGCGTCATTCCACCTCTATTCTTATAAAGAACAGGTCAGCAAGTTATTGACGTTTAGCACCGCGTCCGCCACGTTTTGAATCCGTTTGACGTTTCAATGTCGCAAGACGATCTTCACTGTCTTTAAGGAAACTAGTCATCAACGTATCGAACGTTTGCTCTTTGCGTGGAGCCGGTGCGCCACGGCCACCTTTGTTAAAGCCACCACGGTTTCCACCGCCGCCGCTTCCACCACGTGGTCCTTTGTTATCAAACGAACGTGGTCCGCGGTCTTGACCTGCAGGACGTGGTCCGCGATCAAATTGACGAGCTGGAGGACGTGGACGTTCACCTTCTGGGCGATCGACGGCTTTCTTAATTGAAAGACCGATTTTTCCGTCGTTCTCTACACTCAACACTTTAACCGTGATTTCTTGTCCGACTGTCAAGACATCATTGATATCTTTGACGTAAGAATCTGCTACTTCACTGATGTGAACAAGACCTGTCTTACCCGTCGGTAATTCTACGAACGCGCCGAAATTGGTGATGCCTGTAACTTTCCCTTGTACTTTGCTGCCTACTTCAATCGACATAAATTGTATTGCTCCTTTTTAGTTGATTCTTTCTTATTATACGAGTGATTCTACATTTTTTCAATCAATCGGCAAGCTTCGTTTAATCTTCCGGTGAAAAATAGAAAATCGTTTCGCCTTTTTTCGAGTACAGCAGTTCACTTCTCGCTAAGTTCGCAACATACTTCTTATCATTCAACCGTTCAATTTCTTCTTTCAGACGAGCGGACTCTTTTTCCGCCTTTGCCTGTTCTTGATGCGCAACCTGAAACGACTGCTTCTGTTCAGCGATCAGTTGTTTCTTTTCGATATATGACCACCCCATCAGGGACAGGACAATAAGAAAGATCGACATACAGACTAAGAAGCGCCTCTTCAGACGTAAACGGTTTTCGATTGCATTTTGACTCAACTGTTTTTTCCGGTCATTAAGCGGTTTGATCTTGGGCGGCGTATCGCGCCCTGATTCCAACGGTGCTGGCATATCATCCCTCCTTATCCGAGTGGTCATCTCTGACACTCTCTAGTATACTTCCTTTTTCAACCAAATTACATCGATTCTTCGGAATTCACTTTTTCTTCACGAATGATTTGATACATCTCCGACGCATCTTCTTTTTTGGCGTGTTCCTTAATGCCGTCGATTTGGACGGTGACGATCTTGTTTCCGAACCGGATTGTCATCTCGTCTCCGACCGCCACGTTGCTGCTCGCTTTGGCGACAAGTCCGTTAATCGTAATCCGACCTTGGTCCGCGACCTCTTTCGCGAGTGTCCGGCGTTTGATCAGACGGGATACTTTTAAAAATTTATCAAGTCTCATGACTGTTCCTCCTGCTTTGATTGATTCCACAAGGCATCTTGTTCCGCTAACGATAACTCCGTTAACGGACGGTCTGCCAATTGTTCCATTCGGGTAAAGCGGCGAATGAATTTGTCATTGGTCTGCTGTAACGCATCTTCTGCCGACAACTCCATATATTTTCCGACGAGCGCTAACGAAAACAGGATATCTCCAAATTCCCCTAACTGCTCTTCCGCCGGTGCCTCTTGCAGTTCTTGAATCTCTTCCCGGACTTTATCAAGTGCCCCGGCGACGGTTTCCCATTCAAAGCCGACCTTCGCGACTTTCTTTTGAATCTGTTCTGCCCGCATCAAGGCAGGAGCCCCCTTCGTGACACCATCCAAGAGAGAGGTCCGCTCCGGTTTTTCCTGTGCTTTGATGTCCTGCCAGTTATTGACGACGTCGGTTGCCGAGTCGACTTTCACGTCTCCAAAGACGTGAGGATGCCGGCGGATCATCTTCTCGCTGACACTGCCGATGACATCCCGCACATCAAAATAGCCTTCATCCAAACCGATTTGGGCATGAAGCATGACTTGCAGCAAGACGTCGCCTAATTCTTCAATCATTAAGTTATCGTCCTGAAGGTCGATTGCTTCCAGTAATTCGTACGATTCTTCAATTAAATGTTTTTTCAGCGACTCGTGTGTCTGTTCTTGATCCCACGGACAGCCGCCTTCACCACGCAATCTGGCGATGATTTGTTTGAGCGTCGTAAAATCTCGATTTAAAATCGTTTGATCCGTGACGGGTGGTACATACACCGTCGTCAAGTTGCTGAGCGTCGTCACATGATCCAACTCATACAACGGGACGGTCACGACATGTTCCCGGCTGGTGCCGGCCGCCGTGACGAGTGTCACGTCATGTTCATCGGGATAACGTTCCATCAGCATGACTTTCAGATCACCCGCGACCAACTGATCGTAGACTTGTCCGATCAACAGATGTTGCCGGATTTGGGCTTCATCGATGTCGAACGCCGTCGCATCCAGCAATTGAAAACCTTCGATCGGATCGACGCCCACTGCGGCAAACATTGGATCCAGAAAACTTTGTCCTCCGACGATCTTGATGTTGTCCGATTGGTTCAAGAGTTGCTGAACCGTACTTTCCGCGACCAGCGGATGACCGGGGACAGCGTAAATGACAGGTTCCGTCCGGGCCTGTTCAAGCAGGGTGGCGACGATTTCACTGTAGACCGATTCAAAGCGGTCGTGTTTCTCATAAATAAAATCAAACGATGTAAATTCCATTCCCTCTGCCATCAGTTCTGAAACGACAGGATGATCCGCTGTCCGCAAATAAACGGGTAATGTCGTTTCCTTGAGTAACTTGTAGATGCCAAACGGTAATTGTTCCAGTTCGCCGACGCCTAAGCCGACGACCGTGATTTGATGTGTCATATAATCCCCCTACGTTGATGAATACGATATAGTTTCTCTCCAAAAGGCAACAGCGCCCACTCGCGTTCGGTCAAAACACCGATCCGTAACGCGAAGATACAAAAGACGACGGCTCCACCTAGGACCAACAATCCAACCTCAATCGTCGCTCCGATCCGACTCTCCCAACCGGACAACTGAAAGAGTTGTTCGATCACATATAAGAAAATCGCCATCGGGAGGACCGCTTTGATCAACTTGATGTAAAACGCCCGACCAGCCGTCACGCGACCAAACTTCCGGTTCAATAAGATCAATTGTGCTGCCGCCATGACAGCAAATCCACCGAACGTCGCCATCCCGGCACCGGTCATGCCATATGCCGGAATCAACCAGATGTTCAGCCCGAATTTAACCGACAGACCAACGATGACACCTGCAAAGGCGTACTTTTCCGCATCCACCGATTGGAGACAGGAGACAATGATCATCGACAAGGACGCCGTGAATCCGGTTGCCGCAAGCCAACTGAGCGCCATCGTCCCATTGTCATCCTGATAGAGTGCGATATTTAACGGCCGCATCACACCGACGAGTCCGACCGTCGCTGCGGCCGCAATCAGCAGACCGGAACGCAACAACGTCTCCAAATGATGTTTCGTCGCGGTGTCATTGCGCTTCCGATATTCTAACAGTAATGTCGGTACACTCGCGAGACTGATCGACGTCGCAAACAAAATCGCAAACTGCAGCAACGGATAACCTCGGTCGAATATCCCTTTTTCCATTTTTGTTTCGATGGAATCGCCTAACAGATTCACAAAGGTCAAACCATCAATCAACTGCATCAATAACAGCGCGAGCGAGGCAATGCTGACCGCCATCCCGCTCGTCAACAGGACCCGTCCGACACGACGGATATGCTGTTTCGACACGACCGGGCGACCAATCCGCCCTTTCGCGAACCGTAACAATAAGATGAGCGACGCAACGCTGCCGCCGAGTGCCGTCATATGGGCCGATGCTCCGATCTGATACGGATTCGCCCCGACTTGGACACCGTAGTAGGTCACAAGTAACAGCAGGCAGACACGAACGGCATTTTCCGTGATTTGTGAAAACGCCGTCGGCCGCATTTCAAGATCCGCCTGAAACATCCCCCGTAAGACGGCGATGACCGGCAACAGGTAAAACGTAAACGTAACTGCCCGGAGCGGTTCTACCAGTTGTGCGTCCCCAAATAACCGGGCCACTTCAGGAGCAATCCACCAACCGAGCGTCCCGAGGATCAACGACATGCCGGACAAGACGAAAAAGATTGCCCATAACACTTCCCGTTTCTCTTCCGGATGATGTAACGTCAACTTCGCGACAACGACCGGCAACGCATAAATACCAAGTGCTGCTGCAATCGCAAATAACGGATAGACGGTCTGATAGACATACAGACCGACGTCTCCCGCCATATTTTGATACGGGATGCGATAGAAAAAGCTCAACAGTTTGGAGACGTAACTCGAAATCGCCAGGAGTGCTGCGCCCTGAGCAATGGTCATTCGTTTACTCATTGCAGGATCCGGCGATCAATCTCAGCGAGCAACCGTTCCGCTTGCTCCGTCGTCTGCTGCAACGTTTGTTTGCCGCGATTCAGTGTCAACACCAATTTCCCGTCCTCTTGTCCCATCCCGAGACCACGCCCGATCGGAACCGTCCATTTGACGAAGTCAGCGACATCAAGCGACTGAGTCGTTTGTGCCGAAAGGACGATTTCGATTTTCGGATCCGTCTGTTTGACGCGTTCGATCCGTGCCCGCTCTGCAAAAATCCGCATCCGTGTCAACTGAATCAACCGGGCGACTTCGACCGGGAATTCCCCGAACCGTTCCAACATCTCGGACTCGAGCGACTCGAGACTTTCCGGTGTGTCCACGTACTTCAATCGTTTATAGAATTCAATTTTCAATTCGGAGTCGGCCATATAATGGCTTGGGATGTAGGCATCCAGGCTGAACGTAAAGTCCGGTACGAATTTTTGGACTCTCCGTTTTCCTTTCATCCGCTCTTTGCGTTCTTCGACCGCTTCCGACAGCATTTGCGAATACAAATCAAATCCGACGGAATCGATGAAGCCTGATTGTTGCGATCCGAGCAAGTTCCCTGCCCCGCGAATCGATAAGTCGCGCATCGCGATTTTAAAACCACTGCCGAGTTCCGTAAACTCCTTGATCGCCTGCAGACGGCTTTCCGCAACCTCGGTCAACCGTTTTTGCGGACGGTATGTGAAGTAGGAATAGGCGACCCGGCTTGACCGACCGACACGTCCCCGCAGTTGATACAACTGGGAGAGCCCCATTTGATCCGCATCGTTGACAATCAACGTATTGACGTTCGGAATATCGATGCCGGTCTCGATGATCGTCGTACTGACCAAGACGTCGGCGTCCCCTTCGAAGAAGGTAATGAGCTGACTTTCGAGTTCACTTTCCGTCATGCGGCCATGAGCCGTCACGACACGTGCTTCCGGAACGAGTGCCCGGATTTCCTCTGCTTTGCGTTCGATCCCTTCGACCCGGTTGTAGAGGAAAAAGGCTTGTCCGCCGCGACCAAGTTCACGCTCCAACGCTTCGCGCATGACGATTCCGTCATATTCCATCACATACGTTTGAACCGGATAACGGTTTTCCGGTGGTGTCTCAAGCACCGACAAATCCCGAATACCGATCATCGACATATGCAGCGTCCGTGGAATCGGTGTCGCCGTTAAGGTCAGGACATCGACATTCGTTTTCAGCTGTTTCAGTCGTTCTTTATGTTTCACTCCGAACCGTTGCTCTTCATCGATGATCAGCAAGCCGATATCGGCAAACTGAACATCTTTGGATAAGACACGGTGTGTGCCGACGACGACATCAACCGTTCCTTCCTTCAATCCTTTTTTCGTCGCTTTTAGCTCTGCCGCCGAGCGGAAACGGCTCATGACGGACACGTTGATCGGCCAGTCGCTGAACCGTTCGAGCATCGTTTCGTAATGCTGTTGCGCAAGGACGGTAGTCGGGACAAGCAAGGCGACTTGTTTGCCGGCCATGACGGCTTTGAAGGCCGCCCGGATCGCGACTTCCGTTTTTCCGTAACCGACATCGCCGCACAACAGGCGGTCCATCGGACGGGAACGTTCCATGTCTTTTTTGATTTCTTCGATTGACCGCAACTGGTCGACCGTCTCTTCGTATGGGAATGAGGCTTCGAATGCCTGCGTGCTGTCATCATCTTCCGGAAAAGCAAATCCGACCGCTGCTTCGCGTGCCGCATACAATTTGATCAGCTCATCCGCGATGTCTTCGACGGATTTCTGGACTTTCGCTTTGACCTTTTTCCATTCCATTCCGCCCAGCTTATAGATTTTCGGTTCTTTGCCTTCAGCCCCGACATATTTTTGGATCAAATCAATCTGGTCGACCGGAACGTACAACGAGTCCTCTCCGGCATAGATCAGATGCAGGTAATCTTGGTGGTTCCCCGCGACATCAATCGTCTTAATCCCGTGGTACCGTCCAATCCCGTGATGAATGTGGACGACATAGTCACCGGTTTTCAATTCCTGATAACTTTTGATCCGTTCGGCATTCGTCAGTTTGGTCGTTTGTTTGCGTCGCCGTGCCGGTTGTTTAAAGACTTCTTCTTCTGTGATGACGACGAGGCGTGCGTTCGTCATCTCGAATCCGCCGTGGATGCCGCCGATCAGAATCGATGGATGCCCGCGGCGAATATCGTCTTCTGTCGTATGCAACGACGCTTCGACCCCATAATCGGATAATGTCTGCCGCATCCTTTCAGCCCGTTCCCGGTTACTCGCTAAAAAGACCATCCACATATCCGCGCGACCGTACCGATCTACCTCTTGCTTCAGACGCTCCATTTGACCATGGAACGGGGCAATCGGTTTGATGCTGAAATGAATGGCAGCACTCTCCGGAACACCGCTCCGGCGTGTCGGGAGCAAGGACAGATACAACAGTTGCCGTTGCTGAAACACCTTCATCATCGGAACGGCTAACGTGTACTCACTGACACTCTGTCCCCGTTCGATCAAGGAAGCCATCCATTCCGCTTCTTCCGTATCCTGGACTTCCGCCGCTTCTTCGATCCGGGCAATTTCATCGACGATCAAGACGGCATCTTTAATGTCGTCAAGTAACGTCGTTTGATAAAGCATTGGTGCGTATTTCGCAAGCTGTTTTGGTCGCTCGCCGCTTTCAAGCACTTCGACATCGTAGGCTATGCCTTCTTCGAGCGCCGCCAAGACTTCCGTACTTTGGACCCGCTCCTTTGTCACGTCATACAACCGGCGCAACTGTTCCCCGGCGGTCCGCAAGCCTTCACCGGTCGCAAAATGTTCGGCGGCAGGCGGTACTAACGCTTCCGCGATGACACCAAGCGAACGTTGTGTTTCCGCGTCGAACGTATAGATCGAATCCACTTCTTCATCAAACAAGTCCAAGCGATACGGACGTTCCACCGTCAACGGATACAAATCAATGATGCTTCCGCGCACCGCAAATTCGCCCGGCGTCGTGACCGTAGCGGTCCGTTCGTATCCGGCATCAACCAATTCTTGAATAAAATCCGGAATCGACAAGATGTCGCCGGGTTTAATCCGTTTCGTATGCCCTAAAAATTCGGACGCTGTCGGGACGTACCGTCTCAGACCGACGAGCGGAATGATCAGTATTCCGTCATCCGTCGTCAGAAGACGGTGCCTCGTCTCGATGCGTGTCGCCCGGAGTTCCGGGCTCGCGCCGTAAGACAGTTCGGCCGCGAGTGTCTCGTCGACCGGATATAACATCACGTCTTGTTCCGGGACCAATTCAATCAGATCATCGTACAATTTTTGGGCTTGGAACATATTGTGCGTCACGATGACGAACCGTTTTTTTGTTTCCTGATAAATACCCGCGACGAACAAAGCTTTCCCGCTGTTCATCAGTCCTGTGATCAGTTGGGCATTAACGCCGTCACGGAACCGTTCCCGGACGGTTTTAATCTCCGGAATACCGAGTAACAGATTTTGTAGTTGTTTCATACTTTCCCTCCTAGGACGACAGCAAAAACGCTTTGGATGTCCAAAGCGTTTTGTTCAGTTATAACGATTCATCAACGCCAAAAACGGCGTATCGATAAAATCGGTTGCGATATGAACCGAATCAGATAACACATGTTGCAACGTCACCTGTTCTGATTTTGCGAACGGCATCAAGACCCAGTCGATGACTTGAATCGGTGCCGGTGGCCGGCCGACGCCTAATTTTAATCGTTTAATGTCTTGTGTACCGAGATGTTGGATCAACGATTTGACTCCGTTATGTCCTCCGGCACTCCCTTTTGAACGCAAACGCATTTTCTCGAGTGGCAAATCCAGATCATCATAGATGACAAGGACGTCTTCGACCGCAATTTTATAAAAATCGAGTAACGGACGGACCGCTTCACCCGACAAGTTCATATACGTCAATGGTTTAACGAGGACCACGCGCTCCCCTTTAATCATTCCCGTTCCGAAGACCGCTTTAAACTTCGACTCGGTTAATTTTATTCCGTGTTCCTTGGCCAGTGCATCGATTGCCAAAAAACCGATATTATGGCGTGTATTGGCGTACTTGGCGCCTGGATTGCCTAAACCGACGATACATTTCATACCGTCACCTCCTCTGCTTTCTCCTGCCGGATCCTTCAATCCGTCAGATGATGGAAAAACAACAACGCACAAGGGTCCGATTTCTAAAAACCGGACCTTGGCGTTCATATCTGTTTGAAATCAGCTGAAGAGCGGGCTGATTGATTTTTGCTCATGGACACGGATGATTGCTTCTGCAAGCAAACGTGCGACAGAGATTTGTTTGATTTTGCTTGCGCATTCACGTTTCGTCAAATCAATTGTGTTCAAGACGACGAGTTCTTCAATCGCCGAGTTTTCGATCCGTTCCATCGCAGGACCCGACAGAACCGGGTGTGTACAGCAGGCATACACTTGCTTCGCCCCGTTTTCAATCAAAGCGTTGGCAGCGAGTGTGATCGTTCCTGCTGTATCGATGATGTCATCGATGATGATCGCGATTTTTCCGTCGACTTGGCCAACGATGTTCATGACTTCCGCCACGTTTGGTTTTGGACGACGCTTATCGATGATCGCGATTGGTGCTTTTAATTGTTCCGCTAATTTACGTGCCCGTGTCACACCGCCATGGTCTGGAGAAACGATGACGAGTTCGTTCGGGTCGATGTTCTTCTTCTCGAAGTAAGAAGCAAGCAGGGGAACACCCATTAATTGATCTACTGGAATATCGAAGAAACCTTGGATTTGAGCTGCATGGAGATCCATCGTCACGACGCGTGTCGCACCGGCAACTTCAAGCAAGTTCGCAACAAGCTTCGCTGTGATCGGCTCACGTGAACGTGCTTTACGGTCTTGACGCGCATAGCCGTAATACGGAATAACGACGTTGATCGTCCGTGCGGAAGCTCGTTTTAACGCATCGATCATGATGAGCAACTCCATCAGGTTTTCATTGACCGGTTGGCTTGTCGATTGAATGATGTAAATATCATCCCCCCGGACACTTTCTTCGATGTTCATTGAAATTTCGCCGTCACTGAAGTGTTTGACTGAACTTTCGCTGACCGGAATCCCGATGACTTTAGCGATTTCCTCTGCCAGTGGTTTGTTCGAGTTAAGTGCGAAAATACGAATTTCATGTTCTAAGACAGTAGACATGGTTAGGTGGCCTCCATTTGTTTGGGTTTAGACGAGTAGAGCGACAGGTAATGAACGAATAAAATTAACGGTAATCAGGTTTGGTCGTCTGACGCTCACGTGCGATTGCCAGTCCGTTTTCCGGAACATCATCCGTAACCGTCGATCCTGCTGCGACAAGCGCATTTTTACCGACAGTGACCGGTGCGATCAAGTTGACGTTGCAGCCAATGAAGGCATCGTCTTCGATGACCGTTTGGAATTTATTTGTTCCATCGTAGTTGACAGTGATCGAACCGCATCCTAAGTTGACGTTTTTGCCGATTGTGGCATCGCCGACGTAACTTAAGTGAGCAGACTTGCTGCCTTCTCCGAACGTTGATTTCTTCACTTCAACGAAGTTTCCGATGCGCGTGTTGGCACCAAGTACAGCTTGTTGACGCAGATGGGCAAATGGACCGACTTGTGCGGCTGCTCCAATTTGACTGTCCGTCACAACCGATTGGCGGACGACGGCATGATCCGCGACTTCACTGTCCCGAATATCCGAGTTGGGTCCGATGATGCATTCAGAACCGATCGTTGTTTTTCCAAGCAATTGCGTACCCGGGTACAAGACTGTATCCGAACCGATCACGACGTCCGGTCCGATGTACGTTGAAGAGGGGTCAACAAACGTGACACCTTGACGCATCCAATGCTCATTTGTCCGCTTGCGCATCGATGTTTCCGCCTGCGCGAGCGCAACACGGTCATTGACACCAATCGTTTCTTCAAATGTCGGTGCGGCATACGCAGCGATCGTTTCGCCGTCTGCTTTTGCGATTTCGATGACGTCCGGTAAATAATATTCACCTTGTACGTTATCATTTTTGACTTGTTTTAAAGCCGCAAACAACATCTCGTTATCAAACACGTACGTTCCGGTGTTGATTTCTGTGATTGCCAGTTCTTGTTCGTTCGCATCCTTATGCTCGACGATTTTCGAGACGTTTCCGTCCTCGCCGCGAACGATGCGACCGTAGCCTGTGGCGTCATCTGCATGTGCGGTTAGGACCGTCACTTTTGCGCCTGTTTCCGCATGATGCTGCAAGAGTGACTCAAGCGTTGTGCTCGTCAGGAGTGGCGTATCTCCACATACGACGAGTGTCGAGCCTGTTTCGTTCCCAAGTACAGGTTCTGCCATTTGAACAGCATGACCCGTGCCAAGCTGCTCGCTTTGAAGTGCATATTCCACCGATGTGCCGAGCACTTCTTTTACAGACTCTGCACCGTGACCGACAATAACGACTTGACGTGTGACACCAAGTGTCGTCAACTGATCAACGACATGTTGTACCATAGGCTTCCCAGCTACTGGGTGAAGTACTTTGTAGAGCTTTGATTTCATCCGAGTGCCTTTACCCGCTGCTAGAATTACCGCGAAATGATTCATCCTTGTCGCTCCTCCATGTAAATTAGTGTTGATTTCTTTCTGAAATAGTCCACTCGTTCCCACTATAACGAAAATAGCGCACCGAATCAATGACAGGACAGGGCGGAAGTCATGAAAAAGCACAAAAAAAGACAGGTTCTCCCATGAACGGAAACCTGTCTATTGAATTACGATCGATCGGTCGCTTCAAGTGGCGTCAACTCAAGCTCTGACGTTTCAGCATTTTCCTCACGAACCGCGTATGCTTCTAATACTGAATCTTCGACCTTTTTTCGCATTAATGCATTGATTGGATGGGCGACATCACGAAAGATGCCTTCCTGTGTCCGTTTGCTTGGCATCGCGACGAAAAGACCGCTGTTCCCTTCGATCACGCGTAAATCATGGACCACAAATTCGTGGTCGAGCGTAATCGAGGCAAGTGCTTTCATTCGACCCTCTGCTACGACGCGACGAATCTTGACGTCGGTGACATTCATTTTGTCCGCACCCCTTTTTATAACCGTTGTCACAACTCTTCGTTGTCTACTTCTACTTACGGCTTAAAACATTCAAAGGTTTAGCTTTTGCCAATCTTTTTACGCATAATTTCCAAAAGTTTGATAATTACAGTATAGTTACAAAAAAATCGTGTGTCAAATTCAGGTATTGTCACCATCTGTGAAATACTGGTCGACATTTCCTCGCTTCACTTGGATTTGTCCAAGATCCACGTCGACGTCCGCAAGCTTCATCAGACTGACGTACTCATTGACCATCTTTTTCTCGGCACCTTCTGCTTCAATCAGCACACCGACACCCGCGACGTTCGCTTCAAACTCACTGAGCAGACTCATCATGCCGCGAATCGTTCCGCCGGCTTTCATGAAGTCATCAATCAGCAGGACATTCGCACCACGGGGAAGACTCCGCCGTGCCAGCGCCATCGTCCGAATCGCTTTTGACGAGCCGGAGACATAATTGATGCTGACGGTTGATCCTTCCGTCACCCGGCTGTCCGAGCGGACGATCACGAACGGAACACCCAACTGTTCGGCGACTGCGTACGCAAGCGGAATCCCTTTCGTCGCGATCGTCATGACCACGTCGACCTTCTTCTGACTGAAGACAGAGGCGAAGACTTGCCCCATCTGTTTGACCATCCGCGGATCCCCGAGCAAGTCCGTCAGATATAAGTATCCGCCCGGCAACAAACGGTCCGGTCGTGCGACCCGTTCACATAACTCATCGATAAACGGTAACGCCTTCGCACTGCTCCACGTCGGAATGAACATGACGCCTCCAGCTGCCCCAGGAACGGTGACGAGTCGACCTGTCCCCTCATGCTCTAACATTTCACTGACAATATCTAAATCTTCACTGATCGAAGATTTCGCAGATTTATAACGTTCCGCGAATATCGTCAATGAGACCAGATGATGCGGATGGTCCAGCAGGTAACGTGTCATGTCTACGAGCCGACCGCTTCTCCGAATTTTCATCTAAATTGTTCCACCTCTCCGTAATTCCGAATATTCACTAGTGAATATATCATTTTCATACGGAAACTATCAATGGTTTTCCCCTAAAAGACGAACGACGTAGACTTCGTTGCAAAAACCTCGTAATCCGTTATAGAGCCGTTGTGCACGATTCTCATGTTCCGTCAAAGCGAAGACAGTTGGTCCGCTCCCGCTCATCAAGACGCCTTCCGCGCCGCAACTCGTCATAAATGCTTTAATCTGTTCGACTTCCGGATGCATCGGTAAGGTCACCGACTCAAGAACATTGCCCAGCGCATCACAAATCGCCGTGAAGTCCTGGTTTTTAACGGCCTCGATCATCGCCTCGACATCCGGGCGCTCGGCTGTCTTTAAATCCAGTGCCCCGTACACGTCTGCCGTCGAGACACCGATCGTCGGTTTCGCGAGGACGACCCAGCACGGCGGAGGAGACACGAGTTTCTCCAGTTTCTCACCACGTCCGGTCGCGATCGCTGTTCCGCCCATGACACAGAAGGGAACATCGGAACCAACTTCTGCTCCGATTTCCGCCAATTGTTCAAGCGTTAAATCGAGCTTCCACAATTCGTTCAGCCCACGCAGCGTCGCTGCCGCATCACTCGAGCCGCCCGCTAATCCGGCTGCGACCGGAATGTGTTTCTCAAGGTAGATCTCGACCCCGCTCTTGATATCAAAGCGCTCTTTCAAGACCGCTGCCGCCTTGTACGCTAAGTTGCGTTCGTCGTTCGGCACATACGCATGTTGCGCATTCATCCGAATCTCACCCGAAGCTAATTCCGTTAGTTCGAGCCGGTCTGCCAAATCAACTGTCGTCATCACCATATGTACATCATGATAACCGTCCGGACGTTTCGCCGTCGCATCCAATACTAAATTGATTTTTGCTGGTGCTTTTACAATAATCGTCATCGTGCCGTTCCTCCTCTAGTACGTATCCTGTACGAATTGTATCAACCTTTGCACAAAAAAAGAAGCGAACATTTCTGTCCGCTTCGGAAGGTAAGTTTACGAATTCGCAAATTCGATTTGTACGGAGTCGGTTAATACGTCGGCATAGCTATAAGAAACTCGCTCGACATTGTGGCGCTCTGCGTCTAGCTTGACTACAAACACCGATGGATACGTCTCAACGAGCGTTCCGATTCGGGTTACGACCTTTTTACGACCGCCGCTTGCTTTTAGCGTCAGTCTTTCACCAACATGTGTTTCAAAAACATGTCTGATTTCGTTCAACGTCTTTGGCATACGCTTCACCTCACTAATATTTATTATAGCATATGAATTAAATATTAGAAAGGGCAAATATTATATCCGTTCTTTTGTCTACCGTCAACGTTTTTTAATCGGCAAAAGTGCGTCGGCCAGCTGTGCGAATTCCTGCAGACTGAGTGTCTCACCGCGACGGCGCGGATCGATTCCCGCTTCGTGCAACGCTGCCTCAACCGCCTCTTTCTCGGCTTTTCCGAAGTGACTGGATAAGTTATTCAAAATCGTCTTCCGACGTTGCGCGAAACTGGCACGCGTCACTTCAAAGAACAAATTCTCATCCAACGTCTTAACGGCCGGTTCCTTTCGGATGTTCAGACGGATGACAGCCGAATCGACGTTTGGTGCCGGAATGAACACGTGTTTCGGAACCGTGAAGCACACTTCCGCTTCCGCATAGTATTGAATGGCAATCGATAACGAGCCGTAGGCTTTTGTCCCCGGTTTCGCTCCGATTCGTTCCGCCACCTCTTTTTGAATCATCATGATCAATGTCCGGAACGGTGTCCGTGCTTCCAAAATCCGCATGATGATCGGCGTCGTCACATAGTATGGAAGGTTCGCGACGACCGCAAGATCGGTAATGCCTTGTTGCGTGAATTCCTGATCGACGATTGTCTCAAGATCGAGCTCAAGCGCATCACCGTGGATGACCTTGACGTGAGGATACGGTGCCAGTGAATCATCCAGGATTGGTAAAAGCCGTTGATCAATTTCAAGGGCCACGACCTTTTTCGCTTGTTTCGCAGATTGCTCCGTCAACGAGCCAATCCCGGGACCAATTTCAAGCACTCCGCTGTCCGGTGTTAAATCGGCGGCACCAACGATGTTCCCCAGTACATTTAAATCAATTAAAAAGTTTTGCCCTAACGACTTTTTGAAGGAAAATCCGTGTTTTGCCAAGATTTCCTTTGTCCGGTGCAATGTTGCAATGTCTTTCAATCCTGTTCCTCCTCTATCTGTCTCAAAGCATCTTCCCATTCTTGTTTCGTAATCCGAATCGACGCCACCCGTTTGACGAGTTGTTTCGCGTTCGGCTCTCCGATTGCAAGCACCTGTCCAAGCCGTTTGCGACGTTTCGAAGCAGCAGGTCCGCCAATCAAATCGGCTGCGAGAATCATGTCCCGCGTCACTTCCGCTTCCTGCTGTTCTTCTGTCTCATACACTGCGCTGAGGGCTCGTTCAATCGCCTGCGGTGACGCGTGTTCGACGCCGATTTTACCGCGTTTGTCTTTGGCATCCGCCCGTGGCAAGTAAGCCTGTTTACATCCCGGAACCCGCTCGTTGATCCGTGCCCGGATCCGGTCCCCGGGGAAGTCCGGATCCGTAAAGACGATCACACCGCGCCGTTCGAGCGCTTTCGCGATGCGTTGCAACGTCTGTTCGTTGACAGCAGAACCGTTTGTTTCAATTGTATCGACATCGAATACTTCCTGTAACCGTGTCGTATCGTCCCGTCCTTCTACGACGATGACTTCTTTTAAGCGTTTCCGCATCGTTTCTTCTCCACCTTTTTCAAACACTTCCGTAATTGTACCTGTTTCCACAAAAAAAACAAGGAAGCGTCAATTGCCCGCTTCCGTCTCTGCTTCGTTCGGAATGACCCAAATCTGAATCGTTTTTCGACCAAACTGTTTCGCTGTCGTTTCACCGTCTACAAGAACATCGATTTTATTGCCTTTGATCGCACCGCCGGTATCAAGCGCAATCGAAAGCCCGACTCCTTCGACATAAACTTTTGTGCCGAGCGGGATGACTTTCGGATCGACGGCGATGATTGGTAACCCTTGGTACGTGATCGTATCCGTCACGTCGTAACCGGTTGCCGTCAAGGCACGTCCATCATACAACCGACTTCCGTTCGATGCCGGATCATTGGTGTAGGCTGTTGCTTCCACCATCAGGGTTTTCGCTTCTTTAAAATCCAAATCCGTTGCAGCCTGAGGTGCTTCCGCTAACGGCACTGTCGCTTTTTCCGTATCGAAGACCGGTGCCGGTGTGGCGGCAACCGCCTCGACGGGTTTTGTTCCGACTTTCACGACTTGTTTAACCGGTTGACTCGTCACATCATTCGCAATTAATTTCTTTTCTTTGCTCAGACCGTCCGCAAGCGTCAATTGGTACTTTTGCGTCCGGATCCCGGGGCGTCCGGTTTTCGTCACTAACTGTTCGCCGACCGGCAGTGTATCGTCTTCAATCGTCTCGACCTCAAACGGTAACAGCTGTTCTTCCGTCAAAACAGCACGCCGCGTCGTATTGACCGTGACGAGCATATCTTTTTGGACCGTCGTCTCAAGACTCGGCAATACTTTATCTTCCGCTTGCAGCTTCACGCCCTGCATCGCCAACAGCTCCCGGACTGTCGTCTGATACGTATAGATTTCCCGGGCTTTTCCTTCAACGATCAATTCGACCGGGAACGCTTCCCGGTACCGGACCGTCATCCCGGTCGTCAAGACCGCATCTTTTGCCGGATAAATGTCGTCGGTCTCCATTTGTTTAATGCCGCGTTCCTTCAATAGATCATCCACCCGCCGTGCTTGGGTTCTGACGGTTTGTGCTTCCCCGTACCCCATGATCAAGGTGACTTCTTTCGCCGGTTGAACGACAATCAAATCATTGTCCGGAAGATCGGCACTGAGCGCCGGCTCGATTTCATCCTGAGCGCGGACGGAAATCCCCGCTTCCTGCAACACGCCGTACACCGAAGTCTCAAGCGTCTCGACCTGTGTTTCGCGTCCATCCACCATGATCGTAACCGTACGGGGGTGATCCATCGACAGATACAGTAGACTGGCGATCAGCAACAGCGTCGCGCCAATCGTCATATAAGCGACCGATCGAATCATGGAAGCCGGAAGACGCGTTTTGCGTTTTCAGTCGTCGCCTGTTCGATATCCGCATACATCATCCCGCGCAACTGTGCGATTTCTTCCGCAACGAATCGGACGTACGCCGGTTCGTTTCGTTTTCCGCGGTATGGAGTTGGTGTCAGGTACGGGCAGTCCGTCTCAACGAGCAAACGATCGAGCGGCACTTCTTGCGCCACCCGTTTTGGTGTCTTCGCATTTTTAAACGTCACGGGTCCACCGAGTGAGATATAGAAGTTCATCGCCAGACAGCGCGGTAACAGTTCTGCGCTCATGCTGTAGCTGTGCAAAATCCCACCGACTTCCTTGGCGTCTTCTTCTTCGAGGATACGGAGTGTATCTTCCGTCGCCTCGCGGTTGTGAATGACGATCGGTTTATTTTTTTGTTTCGCCAAGCGGATTTGTTTTCGAAACGCCTCTTCTTGGACATCCTTCGGTGATGTATCCCAGTGGTAATCCAGTCCGATTTCCCCTAGGGCGACGACTTTCGGATGATCCATCAACCGTTCGACTTTCTGATAGGCCGCGTCGTCGAAATCAATCGAATCAACAGGATGCCAGCCGATGACCGCATAAAGATCATCATAGTGCTCGACCAGTTCCATCGCCCGGTCAATCGTCTTATGATCAAATCCGACGACAATCATCGGTGACACGCCGTTTGCGCGTGCCCGTTCAATCGTTTCCTCGACGTCACCGTCGAATTGATCCGAATTTAAATGTGTGTGTGTATCAATTAACATACCGTTCGACTCCCTCTTTCAAAAAAACGCCTGCGACATGAAGTCCACAGGCATCTGAATTATTTTACGCTTGCTCCGTTTGCCATCGTTGATGGGACCGTCGCTAGTTCAAGCTTACCTGATTTTTCAGCAGCCAGCACCATTCCTTGTGACAATTCTCCCCGTAATGTGACCGGTTTTAAATTGGCGACAACGATGACTTTCCGACCGACTAAATCTTCCGGCTCGTACCATTCAGCGATTCCAGAGACGATTTGACGGGTCTCTTTCCCCATATCAACGGTTAACTTCAACAATTTTTTTGCTTTTTTGATTTTTTCAGCCGTTACGACTTCCCCGACACGCAGTTCGATTTGATCGAAGACATCAATCGTCGTCTCCGGACGCTCGTCGGCATCGACCTCTTCTTCGACAGTCTCTTCTTCGACACGTGCAGCAGACGCTTGTTTCATCATCTCGACGATTGCCTCGACTTCTTCTTTCATGTCGCGACGCGGGAAGATCGGTTGGGCGACGCCCACTTTTGTTCCTTCCTCGATTGCTGCGAATTGTTCAAGGGCTGTCCAGTCCATCGGCTGTCCTTCAAGACCAAGCTGAAGGAACATTTCTTTTGGAGAACGTGTCATGAACGGTTGCAGCATGATCGCAACGTGGCGTAATGCGCCGACCAGATGGACCATCGAAGAAGCCAATTCGTTTGTTTTCGCTTCGTCTTTTGCAAGCACCCACGGCTGTGTTTCATCGATGTACTTGTTCGCCCGGCTGATCAATTGCCAGATGTGCGACAAAGCGACCGAGAATTCCATATGCTCCATTGATGCTTCGACTTTCTCGACCGTTTCTTTCGCAAGCGTCGACAATGTCTCATCAAACGGCGTGACATTTCCGACATAGGTCGGGATGACACCGTCGAAGTATTTTGTGATCATCGCAATCGTCCGGTTGAGTAAGTTACCGAGATCATTCGCAAGGTCAAAGTTCATCCGTTCGACGAATGCTTCTGGTGTGAACATCCCGTCTGATCCAAATGGCACTTCACGAAGCAGATAATAACGTAACGCATCGAGTCCATACCGGTCGATCATTGGAATCGGATCGACGACGTTTCCTTTTGACTTCGACATCTTCCCATCCTTCATCAGTAACCAGCCGTGTGCAAAGACTTGCTTCGGAAGCGGCAGGTCAAGCGCCATCAGCAATGCCGGCCAAACGATTGTATGGAAGCGGACGATTTCTTTTCCGACCAGATGAACATCCGCCGGCCAGTATTTATCGAAGTTTCCTTGATCATCCGTCCCGTAACCAAGCGATGAGATGTAGTTCGTCAACGCATCGACCCAGACGTAGACAACGTGTTTCGGGTTCGACGGTACTTTTACGCCCCAATCGAATGTTGTCCGGGAGACCGCAAGATCCTGAAGACCTGGTTTAATGAAGTTGTTGATCATCTCATGTTTCCGCGATTCCGGTAGGATGAACGATGGGTTCGCTTCATAGTACTCGACTAAACGATCCGCGTATTGACTGATTCGGAAGAAGTAACACTCTTCCCGAACGAGTTCGACCGGATGACCGCTGTCCGGGCTTTTGCCGTCAACGAGTTGTGACTCGGTGTAATACGTTTCGTCCGGAACGGAATACCATCCTTCATATTCGCCGAGATAGATGTCCCCTTTTTCGAGTAACGTCTCAAACACACGTTCCACGACTTCCTTGTGACGCGGTTCTGTCGTCCGGATATAGTCGTCATACGAGATATCCAGGCGATTCCACAAGACTTTGATCTGTTCAACGACGCCGTCGACAAACTCTTGTTCCGACACGCCCGCTTCTTTTGCTTTTTCCTGAATTTTTTGTCCGTGCTCATCTGTTCCTGTTAAGTAACGAACATCAAATCCTTGAAGGCGTTTATAACGTGCCATCGCGTCTCCCGCGACCGTCGTGTATGCATGACCGATATGTAGCTTTGCGCTAGGATAATAAATCGGTGTCGTGATATAAAATGTTTTTGCCATGATATTCCTCCGTTCTGTATTTCATTTCATTATTATACGCTGTTCTGTCGTCTGTGTCGAAACTCGTTTTTTGTCGAATCGAAACATTTTTTGACATCAGACATCAAATTACAGAAAAACACACTCAATAGTTTCGTTTCCTTTAAAAAGGGAAAAACTATTAATAAATCGTTTCAGATATGGTTTTTTTGAGAAATAAATGACATTTTGATTTCAAGCTATTCAGATTGGTTGACTACTTTTGGAAAGTTTAGTATTCTACATTCTATAGAAGTGATGTCGAATTTTGACGATTTTCCAAAAAAAAAGAGAACCTAGACATCAGAGGAGGAACAACAAAATGAAATCAACAGGTATTGTACGTAAAGTAGACGAGCTCGGTCGGGTAGTTATTCCAATTGAACTTCGTCGGACTCTTCAAATCGCAGAGAAGGATGCACTCGAGATTTATGTCGACAACGAGCAGATCATCCTTAAAAAATACAAACCAAACATGACTTGCCAAGTAACAGGCGAAGTATCAGAAGATAACTTCAAATTGGCAGACGGTAAATTGATTCTCTCTCCAGACGGCGCACAACGTGTCCTCGTTGAGTTAAAAGATTTCCTCGATCGTCATTACGCAGGAAACGAATAAGCCAAAAGAAGCGATTCCAAACGGAGTCGCTTCTTTTTTTAGGATTCATGATAACGGAGGTACAGTTCCTGACGATCAAGTCCCCGCTCCTTGGCCACTCGTTTCAAGGCAGCATTCGGTTTTTCCCCTTGTTCGATGTACCGTTCGATTTGTTGCAGCGGATCGGCTTCTTGCGCGATTTCGCTCGGCCGTTCCTCGGTTGTTCCTTCGACGATGACGACAAACTCGCCGCGGACGTCTTCTCCCGCCCATTCGAGGGCTTCCGTCACTGATCCACGGATGTATTCTTCATACCGTTTCGTCAGTTCCCGGGCTAACGTCAGCTGACGGTCACCGAGTACGTCTCGCAAGGCCCCCAGCATCTCTTTTAAACGATGGGGTGCTTCATAGAAGATCAGGGTGCCGCTCTCATACCGAACCGTTTCCAGTGCCTCCCGGCGTTCTTTTTTCTTGCGCGGTAAAAACCCGTAATAGAGGAACCGTTCCGTCGCAAGACCGGATGCGACAAGTGCCGTCAAAGCTGCATTCGCTCCGGGTAAGACGATGACCGGTACATCGGCGTCGATCGCCAAGCGAATCAAATCACTGCCCGGGTCGGAAATGCCCGGCATCCCGGCGTCCGAGACGAGTGCGACTTGTTTGCCGTCCTGTAAGTCCGCGAGCAAACGTGCTCCGCTGACCTGTTTATTGTGTTCATGGTAACTGACGAGTTTCGTCTCGATCTCAAAATGATTAAAGAGTTTCATCGTTTGTCGTGTATCTTCCGCCGCGACGAGATCCGACTCTTGTAAAATCCGGACAGCCCGGTACGTCATGTCTTCTAAGTTTCCGATCGGCGTCGGAACGATGTACAGTCCCGCCGTTTGTCCTTTAAAGCTGCTGGTTGCTTTCATGCGATGTCATCCCTCCTTGAATGAGTTGTTCCTTTTTGGTCCGTGTCAGTTGTTTGATTGCATACTCTCGTTTCAAGGCGTCTGACTTCGTCGTGAATGTTTCGGTGTATTCGAGCACGACCGGCAGTCTGGCCCGGGTGTATTTTGCCCCTTGTCCGGCATTATGTGTCGCCAGCCGTTTTTCAACATCGACGGCATATCCGGTATAGAGACTGCCGTCCCGACAACGGACGATATAGACGGCGTGGTGCTCAGACATCGAACTGGTTCCGCATCTGCTCGGTGTACGTATCATCCTGTTCATACACGATGAACGGGGGCAATACTTTCAACCCCGGTTTGGCGTCTTTGATGCCTTCAATCAACAGCATGTTGGCTTCTTTGCCTTCTTTCGGATAAATCAGTTGCATCCGCTTCGGTTCGAGCCGGTACTGACGCATCAAGGTCACGATGTCGAGCAGACGCTCCGGGCGATGGACAAATGCCGTTTTCCCGCCTTGCTTCAGGAGATCGGCGGCCGACCGGATACAATCTTCCAGCGTACACAAGACTTCGTGCCGGGCAATCGTATAATGTTCACTTTGGTTCCGGTTCGAGGATTCGTTAGCCAAGAAGTATGGCGGGTTACACGTGATGGCATCGTACAGCCCGTATCCCAACTGTTTTCCTGCTTCCTTGACATCTCCTTCGATCATCTTCAACTGGTCCTGTTTTTCGTTAAACGCGATGCTGCGCCGTGCCATGTCGACCAGACGCGGTTGAATTTCAAGACCGGTGATCGTCCCTTTGGTCCGGTACGATAAAAATAACGGAATGGCCCCGTTGCCGGCGCAAAGATCCACTAATTTCCCTTGTTGGATCGGTACCCAGGCGAATTGTGCGAGTAACGCGGCATCAAGCGAATATGAAAATACGCTGGGACTTTGAATGATGTGCCCTTCTTTTCCAAGCAGATGATCAAGTCGCTCATCTGATAGTAATTCAGCCATACAGTTCTTCCTTTCTGAAAAAAAGACTGACTCCTAGGAAGTCAGCCTCTCAATGTTTCGTTAACATGGACAAGCAGAACAGACAGTCTCCGTCTTTACGGACTTGACCATAATGCAGGTTACAAATATGGAACCCTTCTTGATAGAGCCGTCCTAAATTGTCATAACCGGCTCCAACCCCGGCTTCCGCTTCCGCTTCTTCCGTGATCGGTTGTTGTTCATCACGCTCCACTTTCTCACGGAGGTGGTGATTCTCAAGATAAAGGTGTTGATTCTCCTCCATCATATAAGCAAGCTGATCTTTTAACACGCTCAGATGCTCCGTCAGCAAGTGAATCTGTTGCTCGATCGCATCGACACGCGTAATGATTTCTTTTTTATCGACTCTCTCCACGCGTATGCACCCCGTCATTCTTTTGGTCGTTTTTGTTTTACGGCACCGACGGACAGTAATTCCTCCATCGAGTATGTGAGGACCCGGGAACGGTCTTTTAATTCGATTTGGACGATTTGATCGAGGATATTCAGACCAACGACCCGTCCTTCCCCTTCAGGAACGGTCAGACGTTTTCCGTAATCCGGCAAATCGCGTCGCATTTCTTCGTACGTGTCATTTTCGTATTTGAGACAACACATCAAGCGACCGCACACACCAGAAATCTTGGTTGGATTTAAGGATAGATTTTGATCTTTTGCCATCTTGATCGAGACGGGTTCAAATTCTCCTAAGAAAGAAGAACAACAGAGGACGCGGCCGCACGGACCGATTCCACCAAGCAACTTCGCTTCATCCCGTACGCCGATTTGACGTAGTTCAATCCGGGTCCGGAAGACCGCGGCTAAATCTTTGACGAGTTCACGGAAGTCGACACGACCTTCCGCTGTGAAATAGAAAATGACTTTATTTCGATCAAATGTATATTCGACGTCGACTAATTTCATATCGAGCTTGTGCTCCCGAATTTTTTCGACGCAGACAGCGTGCGCATCAAACGCCGCCATTTTATTTTCACGGACAATCATCGCGTCTTTATCATCCGCGACGCGAAGAATCGATTTCAGCGGCAAGACCACATCATCTTCGTCCATTTGTTTATCGGCAATTACCACTTCACCATATTCAATGCCCCGCACTGTCTCAACGATGACGGATTGTCCTCGTGATAATGACTCTTGTCCAGGTGCAAAATAATAAATTTTGCCCGCTTCTTTAAAGCGAACGCCTACTACTTCTAGCATATCGCTCTACCCTTTCTGTAAGTCAAACATGAGACGCTCAACTGTTAATTGAGGATTAACATTTGCTTCGATCCGTTTAACGGCTGCGAGTACTGCCTGCAACCAACGTGTGATCGTCGTCTGACTTTTTCCACCCATCTGTTCAAGTAATGGTCGGCTGTTCGCATAGGTGATCATTTCCCATGACGGATTCAGTTTAAGATGCAGGACATCTTCAAAGAAACACGTCACCAGTTCCAGACCAATCCGCGCATCTTGCCGGTTTTTAAATTGAGTGATCCATTTCTCTTGGACGAACAGAGGTAAATCGGCCGGACGATTCGCTAATTCCTCCATCAATTGTAACACTGACACTCGCGCATTTACAAACCAGTCTTCGACCAATGCCTGCTCCGCATCCTCGATTTTCGGATAGACCCGTGCTGCGAGTTGGGTTAATTCGCTATCCCGTCCCGTTTTTTCGGATAAGACCTGTCCGATCAACAGGCGATCCGCCGGTCGAAAACTTAACAATTGACCGCGTGAACGAATCGTCGGTAACAACAACTGCGGCTGATTCGTGATTAAAATCGCCACTTTTCCCGCACCCGGTTCTTCAAAGAACTTCAATAAACTGTTCGCAGCTTGGGGCGTCATCTTATGCGCTTGTGTCACGACGTAGATTTGGCGATCCCCTTCGAGACCACGCAACGACAGATCATGCATCAACTGCTGAATTTGTTCCTTCTTGATGGTCGCCCCATCCGGTTCGATTTGATAGTAGTCGACCAAGTTCCCACTGTCCATCCGGCGGCAACTCCGGCATGTTTGACACGGCTCGATTTGATCTTTTTTCTCACAAAACAGACTCTTGGCGAACAACTGAGCCGCCTCCAAAAGAAGCGGCTCATAGTCTCCGGTAAAGATATAAGCATGATTGATCCGATTGGTCCGTAACGAATTTTGTAAAATGGTCGCGATGACCGATTGTGTTTGTTCTAGTTCATGGAATGTTTGCATCAGAATTGATGAAACCCTTCGATTGGCAAGACGAACACCGTCGCCCCACCGACCTGTACTTCAACAGGATAAGGGATATAGGAATCAGCATGACCGCCCATTGGGGAGATTGGCGAAACCATCTGTTCCCGGCTCGAACAATTCTTTTTAATCAGACGCATCAAGTCATCCAGGCGTTCACTCTGAACACCAATCATGAACGTCGTGTTTCCCTCTTTCAGGAATCCACCCGTCGTTGCAAGTTTTGTCGCTCGGAAATCATGTTCGACTAATGCTTCTGCTAAACGTAAGCTGTCTTTATCTTGAACAATCGTAATAACCATTTTCATGATAATCGCTCCCTTTTCTCTAGATAGGTCAGGACATCCTGACGCAAGATTTGTTGTAAGTCATCGATTGAGTGGTTGGCGTCCACCAGTTGAATCCGCTCCGGCTCCTGTTCGGCTAATGTCAAAAATCCTTCATATACCCGTTGACGGAAGCCGTCATCTCGTTGCTCAATCCGATCGAGCGCCCCCCGCTCCACCATCCGTCGTTTCGAATCCGCGACCGTCAAGTCAAACAGATAAGTCCGATCGGGTGTCAGACCGTTTGTAGCTTGCCGGTTGATTTCCTGCACCTGTTCAATGGAATAACCCAGTCCATACCCTTGATAGGCAATCGATGCATCGATGAACCGGTCGCATAACACGATTTTCCCGGCGGCAAGAGCCGGACGGATCAATTCATTGACATGTTGCGCGCGTGACGCTGCGTACAGTAGAATTTCGGTCATCTCATCCATCTCTTTAAAATCCGGATTCAAAATCAATGATCGAATTTCATTACCGATTCGTGTGCCGCCCGGTTCCCGCGTCATCACGATTTCATATCCTTCGGCTTTCAAATGATCTGCAAGTAGTTGTAATTGAGTCGTTTTTCCGGCGCCATCTGGCCCCTCTACGGTAATAAAAGTTCCTGTCATTCTGTAATTCCTTCCTGTATCACACGCAATTTCCCTTCATATAGAAGCTCTCCACCTTGGAGATGGACGGATGTGGTCATATACTGCTTCATCATTTCGATGTGTGCTTGCGTCACCCGTTCGCCCCGTAGTAAGAGTGGAACACCGGGGGGATAGGGAATGATCGTCTCAAGTGAAACAAAATCGACTGCCTCTTCAAGAGACCGTTCGACTGCCACGGTACGCTCCAGTTGATCGAGTGGACAAGCAAGTGATGATACCTTTATTTTACCCATAATAGGTTGTTCCATATACCTTTTATCGGGAATTCCTTCTGTTTTCATCATATCAAGTGCCTGTTTGATTTGTTCAATCCATGCATTTCGTTCGGATTCCGGTAAGAGGCGCAACGGTAAAATACAAACGACATGTTCCCCGAGAGCAAACTCTGCATCTATCCCCTGCTTGGCCAATGCTGCTAACACTTGACTCCCGGAATACCCGCGGCAGGACACAATCATCCGCGACCAATCATCAAACGTAAATACGTCCAACTCAGTGTTTTGATTGAGTTGTTCGTGAAAGTCTTCATGGCTGTTCCGTATTTCCAACATCTGTTCAACCGTAAATTGTTGACGGTAATCACGGGCAAAATCAAGCGAAGCCATAAGCAAATAGGAAGGACTGGACGTTTGAAAGGCTTGAAGCGCACGTGTTAGCCGTCTTCGTTCGTCATCCGTGAAACGTTCATGGATCCATGCCCCCATCGTCAATGCAGGTAAGGTCTTATGGGCAGATTGAACAACGGCGGTTGCACCTAACTCAAAAGCAGAACGGACTCCAAAAGCTTCCCCAAAATGTGCACCATGTGCTTCATCGACGAGTAAGGGTAACCCGTGCGACTTCGTCAATTGAACCCATTTATCAATCTCGGCGCTTTCTCCATAATAGGTGGGTGACGTCAAAAAGACTGCTACTCCTCCGGGATACAGCTTCAAGGCCTCTTCTAATGTTTCACGTGAAACATTTCCGCTGATTCCTGTTGCATGGTAGTCCGGTTCCATTAAAACAGGCGATAACCCCAACCATTCCAACGCATTAAAAACAGACTTGTGTGAGTTCCGTTGCACATAGATCCGGTCTCCACGACTCGCAACTGCCGCTAACATCGCCCAATTTCCGACAGTCGATCCATTCACCAGAAAATGACTGTCCGAGGCATCATAGATTTGACGCAACAAAAGTTTTGCTTCGTAGATGGCTTCTTCAGGATGATGAAAATCATCCAAACCAGCCAACTCTGTTTTATCCCATTCTAAAAAAGAAGGTAAGCCGTTTAGTACTGTTCCGTTTTTATGACCGGGAACGTGCCAAGAAGTAGCTTTCCTTTCTACATGAGCATACAGTGCTTCAACAATCGGCATCCGACCTTTCATATCCGTACAGTCCTTTCTGATTTAAAGT
>NZ_QXJB01000010.1:0-54213 GCF_003598705.1 Exiguobacterium sp. RIT452 | reverse complement strand
GCCGATCTGCATTTGCAGGTCGGCTTTTTTGTGTACTTCGGATGAAAAGGCGAAATGGTTGCAATTCACTTTTAAGATGATTACTATTAAATCAAATAATAGTCAAAGATGGTCAGAGAGGTGGTGCCCATGCAAAACATCACAGATATCATCGAAGCCTATTTAAAGCAGATTTTACATGACCAGAAAAAAATTGAAATCAAACGTCAAGAGATTGCCGAACGTTTTGATTGTGTACCCTCACAAATCAATTATGTCATCAATACCCGCTTTACGATTGAAAAAGGATATTTCGTCGAAAGTAAGCGTGGTGGTGGTGGGTATATCCGGATTCAAAAGATTGTAATTCTGGATAGCCACGATCTGCTCGATGAGATGAGCCGATGGATTGGAAATGATTTGACGCAACAAGCAGCAGAAGATTATCTGATTCGATTGGTGAATGAACAACTTTTAACACGACGAGAAGCCATTGTCATTCAATCGTTGTTACAAAAGGAAAGTTTGCCGATGGCGCTTGAAGACCAACGTCGAATGCGGGCTCACTTGATGCAGACAGTCCTGCAAACCATTAAGCGACTTTGACGCGGGAGGAATGAGTATGCGTTGTCAACGGTGTGGTGAACGAGAAGCCGTCGTGCGTGTCAAACTTCCACAAGATCAAGAGGGAACGGAACAGATACTCTGTTCCGTATGCGTAAAAGAGTTGGCAAAAGCCTATCAAGAAACCGCTTGTCCTTCGTGTGGAATGACACGTCAACAAGTTTTACATGTCCGAAAAGTTGGTTGTGCGACATGCTATTCGTTTTTTAAAGAAGAAGTAGATGGGATGATTCGTCAGTTTCAACACGGTCATACAAAGCATTATGGATCACGTCCGGAAGAAGAGTCGGTTGAAAGACGCTTGTCCCAGCAGTTAAGTCGACTCAAAGAACAGTTGAACCGGAAGATTTTATCGGAAGACTACGAGGAAGCCGAACTCATCAAACAGCAAATTTTGAACGTCGAGGAGGATTTGCGCCATGTTTGAACAATTATTGACGCGGCCTCTCAGCGAAAAGATGGATCAACAAGCTCCGTACGATGATATCGTCGTCTCGACACGGATTCGATTGGCGCGAAACGTCACCCATTATCCGTTTTCGACCCGCATGACAGAAGATCAAGCCAATGCTTTGATCAACGAAACAGAACGTCAATTGTCGGGCTTAAAAGGATTTCAGTTCGGACGGGTCGATCAAGTTGATGCGTTGACAAGAACTGCTTTAGTAGAAAAGCATTTAATCAGTCCTGCTCTTGCGACACATCCACGGACCGGACTTTTCGTCAGCGAAGATGAACAGATCAGTGTCATGGTGAATGAGGAAGATCATTTCCGGATTCAGACGCTTTTACCGGGGCTGCAATTAGAAGAAGCATTCCGGGTTGCCAAACAAGTGGATCGTTTGATCAGTGAACGGTTTAAAATCGCCTTTGACGATACACTCGGTTATTTGACGACGTGCCCGAGTAACGTCGGGACAGGGTTGCGGGCTTCTGTGATGTTACATCTACCTGGACTTGTCCTGACGAATCAGATCCAAGGGTATATCAAACACCTGCGGCAACTGGGTTTTGCGATTCGTGGACGGTACGGCGAAGGAAGCGACGCCTCGGGAAGAATGTTCCAACTGTCGAATCAACGGACGCTTGGAGCCAGTGAAGACATGCTGATTACTGATTATCAATTTGCCGTTGAAGCATTAATTGAAGCAGAACAGGCTGCAAGAAAAGGATTATTGGAGATGTATCAAGAAGAACTAGAAGACCGACTTTATCGGTCGTACGGTATCTTAAAATCGGCACGTTTGATTACGGCACGGGAAGCAACCGAACGCTTATCCGATGTCCGTCTGGCAGATAGCCTAGGGTTGGCCGTCACTTTGCCGCCAAACTTGTTCCATCATTTACTTGTATCACTACAAACAGGTTTTCTACAAAAGCATTTCGGGAAACAATTAACATCAAGAGAACGGGACATCGAACGAGCGACAGTCATTCGTGAGATGTTAACCGAACAGACAAACAGGGATCACACACAAGGAGGTTTTGCGTAATGATGTTTGGACGATTCACAGAACGTGCTCAACGCGTACTCGCACTTGCACAAGAAGAAGCGGTACGTCTTGGTCACCATAATATCGGGACAGAACACATTTTACTCGGACTTGTACGTGAAGGAGACGGGATTGCGGCAAAAGCCTTAACAGCACTCGGACTCAGTTCAGATAAGATTCAGATGGAAGTTGAAGCTTTAATTGGTCGCGGTCAAGATGGCGCGACAACGATCCACTATACACCACGCGCGAAAAAAGTCATCGAACTTTCGATGGATGAGGCCCGTAAACTCGGTCACTCTTACGTTGGAACGGAACACCTCTTACTCGGTTTAATCCGTGAAGGAGAAGGTGTCGCAGCACGTGTCTTGAACAATCTCGGGATCAGCCTTTCAAAAGCCCGTCAGCAAGTACTTCAGTTGCTTGGGAACAGCGAAACGACAGCAAACGCTTCACAAGCCGGCTCAGGTGTCGCAACACCGACACTTGATGGTCTAGCGCGTGATTTGACGCAACAAGCACGTGAGACACGTCTCGACCCAGTCATCGGTCGTGCCAAAGAAATCCAACGGGTCATTGAAGTCTTAAGTCGTCGGACAAAAAACAATCCCGTATTAATCGGGGAACCGGGTGTTGGTAAGACAGCAGTCGTTGAAGGGCTTGCCCAACAAATCATCAATAACGAAGTACCGGAGACGTTACGGAATAAACGCGTCATGGTGCTCGATATGGGGACACTCGTTGCGGGAACGAAGTACCGTGGTGAGTTTGAAGATCGTTTGAAGAAAGTCATGGACGAGATTCGTCAGGCTGGAAACATCATTCTCTTCATCGATGAGTTGCACACGTTAATCGGTGCCGGTGGAGCGGAAGGGGCGATTGATGCCTCGAACATCCTCAAGCCGTCACTCGCTCGTGGTGAACTTCAATGTATCGGAGCAACGACACTGGATGAGTACCGGAAATACATCGAAAAAGATGCGGCACTCGAACGTCGTTTCCAACCGATCCAAGTCGCTGAGCCGACAACGGATGAAGCAACACAAATCTTGTTTGGTCTGCGTGACCGTTATGAAGCCCACCACCGTGTCACCATCACGGATGAAGCGATCCAAGAAGCTGTAACACTCTCGGACCGTTATATCTCAGACCGTTTCCTACCGGATAAAGCGATCGACTTGATCGACGAAGCGGCTTCAAAAGTCCGTTTACGTTCTTACACGGCACCACCAAACTTAAAAGAAGTCGAAGCGAAGCTTGAAGGCATTCGTAAAGACAAAGATGAAGCAGTTCAAAGCCAGGAATTCGAAAAAGCAGCCAGTCTCCGTGATACGGAACAAAAATTACGGGATGAATTGGAACGTTTGAAAGAAGAATGGCAGAACAAGCAAGGCAATGAAAAACTAGAAGTGACAAAAGATGATATCGCGCAAGTCGTCGCCAACTGGACAGGTGTTCCGGTCACGAAAATCGCAGAAGAAGAAACGGATCGTTTATTACGTCTCGAAGAAATTCTGCATGGACGTGTCATCGGTCAAGACGAAGCCGTCAAATCGATTTCAAAAGCCATCCGCCGTGCGCGGGCAGGACTAAAAGATCCAAAACGTCCAATCGGTTCGTTCATCTTCCTCGGTCCAACTGGTGTTGGTAAGACGGAACTGGCACGAGCAGTCGCAGAAGCCATGTTTGGTGACGAGGATGCCATCATCCGCATCGATATGTCCGAGTACATGGAGAAACATGCAACAAGTCGTTTGGTCGGTTCTCCTCCAGGATATGTCGGATATGAAGAGGGCGGTCAGTTAACGGAAAAAGTTCGCCGGAAACCATACTCGGTCATCTTGTTGGATGAAATCGAAAAAGCACACCCTGAAGTCTTCAACATCTTACTTCAAGTGCTTGATGACGGTCGTTTGACGGATTCAAAAGGCCGGACGGTCGATTTCCGAAATACGATCATCGTCATGACATCGAACGTCGGGGCAAGTGCCCTTAAACGCAATAAATATGTTGGATTTGCCGTCTCGGATGATACGGATCGTGAGTACAAAGACATGAAGGGCAAAGTCATGGATGAGCTCAAAAAAGCTTTCCGCCCTGAATTCTTGAACCGGATCGACGAAACCATCGTCTTCCACTCACTTGAGAAAAAACACATCGAAGAAATCGTGAAGTTGATGGCGAAAACACTGGAACAACGACTTGCTGAACAACAGGTGCATTTCGAGTTGACACCAGCAGCCCTCTCGAAAATCGCAGATGTCGGATACGATCCGGAATACGGAGCCCGTCCGATTCGCCGAGCGCTTCAACGGGAAGCGGAGGATCGTCTATCGGAAGCATTGCTTGCGGGAGACATCCAAAAAGGTGAACGCGTGGCACTTGATGTCGAGAACGGTGAATTTATCGTCCGTCGTCATCAAGCTGAACCAGCAACGACTGAGAATAAGTGATCAACAGGGTCCAGCTTTCGCAAGTATGAGGCGAAAGCTGGATTTTTTTCTTGATAAAGAGAAAGGATGAATCGATTGGCTAAACTGAAGACGAAATTTGTCTGCCAAAGTTGTGGAACGGAATCTCCAAAATGGATGGGCCGTTGTTCGGGCTGTGGCGAATGGAACACGATGGTCGAAGAAGTCGTAGAAGAGAAAAAAGCCCGTCGTGGTTCTGCTTTTGTGCATACGACGACAAAGCAATTAAAACCGGAACGTTTGTCGAATATCGTTTCGCAGGAAGAAAGCCGCGTCTTTACCGGAAGCAGTGAGTTTGACCGTGTGCTCGGTGGGGGAATCGTTCCCGGATCGATGGTACTGGTCGGAGGAGATCCCGGAATCGGGAAATCGACGATATTACTCCAGACAAGTGCCCGTCTCGCACAACGGGGCGAAAAGGTGCTCTATATTTCAGGAGAAGAATCACTGAAACAAACGAAATTACGAGCTGAACGACTGGGATTACCGACACAGGATTTGTTCGTGTTAAGTGAAACCGATATGAACATGATCGAACGGGTCGTCGATGAAGAAAACCCGGGCTTTTTGATCATTGACTCGATTCAGACGGTGTATATCGATGAGATCCAGTCAGCGCCGGGTAGCGTCACGCAAGTCCGTGAATGTACAGCGATGCTGATGAAAATCGCGAAGAGCCGCGGAATCGCTATCTTTATCGTCGGTCATGTGACGAAACAAGGTTCGATTGCGGGTCCCCGTCTGCTTGAGCACATGGTTGATGCCGTATTGTATTTTGAAGGAGAACGTCATCATACGTTCCGGATTTTACGTGCCGTCAAAAACCGGTTTGGTTCAACCAATGAGATCGGGATTTTTGAAATGCGGGAATCGGGACTCGAAGAAGTCTTGAATCCGTCGGAGATTTTCCTCGAAGAACGGACGTCCGGTGTTTCCGGATCGACAATCGTCGCCTCGATGGAAGGGACGCGAACAGTCCTCGTTGAGTTACAGGCGTTGATTTCACCGACCTCATTTGGTAATCCACGCCGTATGGCGACAGGCATTGATCAAAATAAAGTGGCTTTATTGATGGCAGTTCTGGAAAAACGGTCCGGCTTGTTGCTTCAAACCCAGGATGCGTATCTCAAGGCAGCAGGTGGTGTCAAATTGGATGAACCGGCAATCGATTTAGCGATTTGTGTTGCCGTCGCCTCGAGTTTCCGTGATAAGCCAACACGTCCGACTGACGTCGTCATTGGCGAAGTCGGTTTGACAGGAGAAGTCAGACGGGTATCCCGGATTGAACAACGTGTCGCCGAAGCAGCCAAGCTCGGTTTCACGCGGGCGATCATTCCGAAAAACAACCTCGGGGGTTGGACCTATCCTCCCGGCATCACGGTGATCGGTGTTGAAAGTGTCGATGAAGCCTTACGTGAGACAATTCCGTTTTAAGCGGTTTCAACTGCGGGAAAAGATGGGGAAGGTGTTAAAGAATTGTAAACAGTTTCCCCACCTTAAGCCGTAGGTGAATCAAATAAATACATGTTACAATGAACTTAAAATAATAGAAGGAGGTGGGAAGATTGAAAATCGTCATCAGGATCTTTTTTGCGTTACTAGGTCTTGCGCTTGGTATCTTGTTGCTTCCTGAATTATTTCAACTGATTGAAGCAGCGACGAAGACGGCTTTCCCGGAATGGTTGATGACCACATACGTAACAGGAACGATTGGTGCACTCATATTTTTATTAATTGGATTATTCATTACGGATTCTGTGATTCGACTTCTCCGGTTTTTAGAAGAAAAATTAGTGAAAGCACCTGTCGCCGATTTGTTTTTCGGCACATTTGGTCTATTGATTGGTCTTGTCATGGCCTTTCTCGTCAGTATGTTGATTGAACTTGTCGGTATTCCTTTACTGAGTAACGTGTTAACGATGATTGTCGCAGTCCTGTTCGGCTACCTCGGATTTACCGTCGGTTACCGGAAGCGTCATGAACTGACAAAAGTCTTCTTGCGCAACAACAACAATCAAACTGAGAAAAAAGCGGCGGCAGAACCCGTCGTCGTCGCAAAATCGAACAGTAAAGTACTCGATACGAGTGTCATCATCGACGGTCGGATCACGGATATCGCCAAAACCGGATTCGTGGAAGGCAAATTGATTGTCCCTCAATTCGTCATCGGTGAGTTGCAGTATATCGCCGACTCATCCGATACACTGAAGCGGAACCGTGGACGCCGCGGGCTGGATGTCCTCAAGGAATTGCAGTCGATTCCCGGGATGGAAGTTGAAATTTATGATGGTGATTTTGAAGATGTACCGGAAGTTGACATCAAGTTGATTAAGCTTGCCGAACTGATCAAAGGGATCGTCGTGACCAACGATTACAACTTAAATAAGGTCTGTGAAGTCCGGAACGTACCGGTCTTGAACATCAACGATTTGGCGAATGCCGTCAAACAAGTCGTGATTCCGGGTGAAGAGATGACGGTCCTTGTCATCAAAGAAGGAAAAGAGCAAAAACAGGGAATTGCGTACCTCGAGGACGGGACGATGGTCGTCGTCGAAGAGGGAAAACATTTGATTTCGAAGACGATTGGTGTCGTCGTGACCAGTGTTCTGCAAACGTCTGCAGGTCGGATGATTTTTGCGAAACCACAAGAAAAATAAACAAGGGACTGCCAAATCTGTTTTGGCAGTCTTTACTTATGTGAAAAGAGGGAATTAGATGAAAGAACATACATACCGGATCGTCATTCCGGCTGCCGGAGCAGGAAAACGGATGGGGGCGGATCGAAACAAGTTGATGCTGACATTACGGGACCGGTCGATCATCGAATGGACACTCGATGTTTTTGAGCAGGATCCGGCGTGTCTTGAAATCATCTTAGCCATCAATCCGGTCGAACAGATTTGGTTTGAAGAGATGACGGCACAGTATCAAACACCGATCCGTCTCGTTCCGGGCGGACGTGAGCGTCAGGAAAGTGTCCAGCGTGGACTGGAAGTCATCACAGAACCGGGAATCGTCTTGATTCATGACGGGGCACGACCATTCGTGACAATCGAATCGATTCAGCAGGTCGTCGAAGCAGCCGAACAGACCGGGGCTGCAATTTTAGGTGTTCCGATCAAGGATACGGTCAAACGGATTCAACATGATGAGATCGTCGAGACAGTCCCCCGTGATGAGTTGATGGCAGCCCAGACACCGCAAGCTTTTCAGCTGGAAGTGATTCGGACCGTTCACGAAAAAGCGGCAACCGAATTTTTAGGTACGGATGACGCAAGTTTGATAGAATGGGACGGAGGAACGGTGACTTGGGTCACCGGACAATACGAGAACATTAAAGTGACGACACCGGACGACTTATTGTTTGGTGAAGCGATTTTAACGAAACGAGGGAAATGATGATGATTCGAATTGGACAAGGTTTTGATGTACATGCATTTGCAGAGGATCGGAAACTGATTTTAGGTGGGATTGAGATTCCACACACTAAAGGATTGCTTGGTCACTCGGATGCGGACGTGTTGTTACATACGATTGCGGACGCGGCACTCGGAGCCATCGCAGCCGGTGACATCGGGAAACATTTCCCGGATACGGATCCGGAATTCAAGGACGCGGACTCGGCGAAGTTGTTGCAACATGTCTATGCGCTTGTCAAAGCCGAGGGATACGAACTTGGGAATCTCGATGCAACCGTCATCGCACAGGCGCCGAAGTTACGTCCGTACATCGACACAATCCGGGCCCGGATTGCGGAATTGCTGGAAGCGGATATCGAGCAGATTAACGTCAAGGCAACGACGACGGAATGGCTCGGCTTTACGGGACGGGAAGAAGGAATCGCGTGTCAGGCTGTGATTTTGCTGAAACGAATCGAAGAATAAGGTATACTAGGTAAGCGAATTTTAGACTAAAGGAGTGGATCGGTAATGGCAGAAGTACGTGTACGTTATGCACCAAGTCCAACGGGACACCTTCATATCGGGAATGCACGAACAGCATTGTTCAACTACCTGTTTGCACGGCACGCAGGCGGCAAGATGATTTTACGAATTGAGGATACGGATCAGAAGCGAAACATCGATGGTGGTGTTGAAAGTCAGATGAAGTATCTGGAATGGCTCGGCATCGACTGGGACGAAGGTCCGGGTCGCGGCGGGGAGTACGGTCCTTATTTCCAAATGGAACGACTGGATCTGTACAAGAAGTATACGGACGAGTTGCTTGAAAAAGGCCTCGCATACCGGTGCTACATGACTTCAGAAGAACTCGAAGCAGAGCGGGAAGCCCAGATTGCCCGCGGCGAAGCACCCCGTTATTCGGGTGCACACCGCAACCTGACACAGGAACAAGAAGAGGCATTTGTGGCAGAAGGCCGGACGCCGTCGATTCGGATCCGTGTCCCGGAAGCGGTCACGTATACATGGAATGACATCGTCAAAGAAGACGTCTCGTTTGAATCAAAAGACTTCGGAGACTGGGTCATCGTCAAAAAAGACGGTATCCCGACGTACAACTTCGCTGTTGTCATCGATGACCACTTGATGGCGATCAGTCATGTTCTCCGCGGAGACGACCACATCTCGAACACACCAAAACAGATGATGATTTATGATGCGTTTGGTTGGGAGTACCCGACATTCGGTCACATGACATTGATCGTCAACGAAGAACACAAAAAACTGTCGAAACGTGATCAATCGATCATTCAATACATCGAGCAGTACAAAGACCTCGGTTACCTGCCGGAAGCGTTACTCAACTTCGTGACGTTGCTCGGATGGTCACCGGTCGGCGAACAGGAAATCTTTACGAAAGAGGAGTTCATCGAAATTTTTGATGCATCTCGTCTATCGAAGAGTCCGGCTGTCTTTGACCAACAAAAACTTGCTTGGATCAACGGTCAATACATGAAACACCAATCGTTTGAAGAAGTATTCGAAGCGAGCCTGCCGTTCTTACAAGAAGCAGGACGTGTCTCGAGTGAGCCGACGGAAGAAGAACTCGTCTGGGCGCAAAACTTGGTTGGACTGTACCGCGAACAAATGACACACGGTGCGGAAATTGTTGAGCTTTCAGAGATGTTTTTTGAGGATGAACTGGTGTATGATGAAGAGGCAAACACTGTCTTGGCAGGAGAAACGGTTCCTGCTGTCTTGAGTGAATTCGCAGCACAGTTGCGGACGCTTGAGGAATGGACACCGGAAGCCATCAAAGGCGCGATCAAAGCGACTCAAAAAGCAACCGGACAAAAAGGGAAAAATCTGTTCATGCCGATCCGTGTCGCAACGACCGGACAAACACACGGACCAGAGCTTCCAAACACGATTCAACTATTAGGAAAAGACCGCGTACTTGCGCGTCTGGACGCATAAATAAAGCGTAGATGAGGAAAGTAGTGACGATGTCTGTTGTACAGAGACAAGCTTGAACGGTGAGAGAGCTTGAACGGACGCGTTCGCGAAATGCCCCTCTGAGTGCTACCCGAAATCAGTGAGAGTAGGCGTAGACGTATCTCCGGCGTTAACGGACCGGAGAGGGATGACCCGTTCATCCAAACAGAGTGGGACCGCGCTGATTAGCGTCTCTGTGCAGCGATGCACGGAGGCGCTTTTTCTTATGGAGAGGAGAACAAACATGACACGGATGCGTGAAGATATCCGAAATGTATTTAAGCAGGATCCAGCTGCCCGGAGTGCGATGGAAGTGGTGTTGACCTATCCCGGACTGCATGCGGTCTGGATGCACCGGCTGGCTCATCGCATGTGGAAGATGAATCTGCACCTGGCTGCCCGGATGCTGTCGCAATTCAGTCGTTTCATCACGGGAATCGAAATCCATCCCGGTGCAACGATCGGCCGGCGTTTCTTCATCGATCACGGTATGGGAGTCGTCATCGGCGAAACGGCCATCATCGGCGACGATGTGACGATCTTTCAAGGTGTGACACTTGGAGGGACGGGGAAAGAAACCGGAAAACGGCATCCGACGCTCGGCGATGGGGTGTTGGTTTCTGCTGGAGCACGTGTACTGGGTGATATTACAATCGGTGACTCCTCAAAAATCGGTGCGAGTTCCGTTGTGTTAAAGGATGTTCCGGCGAATGCGACAGTCGTCGGTATTCCCGGACGAGTCGTCATTCAAGACGGCATCAAGGTCAATGCGCCGCTTGATCATCAACTCCCGGATCCCGTCAGCGAATGCCAGGAACGAATCGAGCTGGAACTGGATCGGTTAAAACGTGAAATTGAACGAATAAAAGGAGGACGCCGCCATGATACAACTGTACAACAGCATGACCGGAAAAAAGGAACCATTTAAACCGTTAGAAGAGGGAAAGGTCAAGATGTATGTCTGCGGCCCGACCGTCTACAATTACATCCATATTGGAAATGCCCGTCCGGCAATCGTGTTTGATACGGTCCGCCGCTACTTCACGTATCGGGGGTATGACGTCAAATACGTCTCGAACTTCACGGATGTGGATGATAAAATCATCCGCACAGCAAACGAACTCGGTGAAGACTACCATGCCTTGACGAAACGGTTCATCGATGCTTACCACGCGGATACAGGTGCATTGAACGTTCAAAAGGCAGACATCCACCCGCTTGTGACGGAAACGATGGACGATATCATTGCCTTCATCGAAGTGCTCGTTGAAAAGGGAAATGCCTATGCCTCGAGTGGAGACGTCTATTTCCGGACACGCAGTTTCAAAGATTACGGACAATTGAGCCAACAGTCGATTGATGAGCTCCGGTCCGGTGCCCGGATTGAAGTCGGCGAGAAAAAAGAAGATCCCCTTGATTTCGTGTTATGGAAAGCAGCGAAACCGGGCGAACCGGCTTGGACAAGTCCATGGGGAGAAGGACGTCCCGGCTGGCACATCGAGTGCTCGGCGATGGCGAAAAAGTATCTCGGCGACACGATTGATATTCACGCGGGCGGACAGGACTTGAAGTTCCCCCACCACGAGAATGAGATTGCCCAGTCGGAAGCCTGCAATTCGCAAAAGTTCGCGAATTACTGGATGCACAACGGATTCCTCAACATTGAAAATGAAAAGATGTCAAAATCCCTCGGTAACTTCCTGACAGTCCATGAAGCGATTCAAGCGGTTGATCCGATGGTCTTGCGTTTCTTCATGTTGTCGGTCCAATACCGTCATCCGATCAACTACAGCCGTGAATTGATCGATCAGGCGGCAAATGGTCTGGCCCGGATCCGGGAATCGGTCGCAAACGTCGAACACCGTTTGGCAATGACCGCGAACCTTGGAACAGCAAACGAAAAATGGTTGAAGCGGATCGAGGAAATCAAACAACATTTCATTACATCGATGGATGATGATTTCAATACAGCCAATGCTGTGACGGATTTGTTTGATTTATCAAAAGAAGCGAACCTCTATCTTGGCGAGGACCAAGTCGCAACGGAAGTCCTCGAACAATTCTTAGCGGTCTTCCAAGAACTTTCAACGGTCCTCGGTGTGACGTTGACGGTCGACAAAGGATTACTTGATGAAGAAGTCGAACAGCTGATTCGCGATCGTGACACAGCACGAAAAGAACGTGACTTCGCCCGTGCGGATGCGATCCGTGATCAATTGCGTGATCAAGGCATCTTGCTTGAGGATACAGCACAAGGGATGCGGTGGAAGCGCGGATGAAGAACTACAAACAATTAAATGCGTTGGCGCTCGCTTACATGGGCGACGTCGTCTATGAGATGCATGTCCGGGAACGGTTGCTTGATCAAGGATTCGTCAAACCGGGTGAGTTGCATCAAGCCGCCATTCGTTATGTTCGTGCGCAAGCCCAAGCCTTTGTCGTGACACATTGGTTAAACGAAAATACGTTGACAGAAGAAGAACAAGCTGTTGTCCGTCGCGGAAAAAATGCGAAGTCTGGATCCGTCCCTAAAAGCACGGATGTCCACACGTACCGTTATGCGACGGCATTTGAAGCCTTGTTAGGATATGTCTATCTTTCAGAAGGAGGAGATCGTCTTGAAGAACTCATCGGACAAGCGTTCGAATTACTCGAAGCCGAAGCAGCGGACGGAAAATAAATCGGTTCACCCGTCGCGGAAACCAAAAAACGACAAGCCGCACGGCGAAAAAACGAAACAGAAGAAGGTCGAACCAAAACAAGAAGATTCGATCGTGATCGAGCCGCTTGAGGAAGGGCAGGATTTCTTATACGGACGTAATCCGGTCCTTGAAGCATTGCGGACGGGTCGTGAGATGAATAAGCTCTTTATTCAAGAAGGACAGCAGAAGGGACCGCTTGCCGTCATCCATGCGATGGCGAAAGAAGCCGGTGTCCAGACACAAATCGTCCCGCGTTCGAAATTACACGGGCTGACAGGCAGTGACAACCACCAGGGTGTCGTGGCTGCCGTCGCTGCCTACGAATATGCGGAGCTGGATGACATCTTCGCGCTCGCAGAGAAGAAAGACGAAACGCCGCTGATGATTTTGCTCGACGAGCTGGAAGATCCACATAACCTCGGATCGATTCTCCGGACGGCGGACGCCGTCGGTGCCCACGGGATCATCATTCCAAAACGCCGGTCGGTCGGATTGACACAAGTCGTCGCCAAAGCCTCAACAGGGGCAATCGAACACATTCCGGTTGTCCGCGTGACGAACTTGACCCGGACGATGGAAGACTTGAAGAAAAAGGGCATCTGGTTTGTTGGAACGGATGCACGCGAAAGTGATGATTACCGAACGCTTGACGGGACGATGCCACTTGGAATCGTCATCGGCAGTGAAGGCAAGGGGATGAGTCGACTCGTCCGTGAAAAATGTGATTTCCTCGTGCATCTCCCGATGGCAGGGCACGTCACATCACTCAATGCATCGGTCGCAGCCTCGTTACTGTTGTATGAGGTCTACCGGACGAGAAAGCCGTATTCGCGATGAAATATGACCGTCTGATCGTTGATGGCTACAATATCATTGGCGCATGGCCGGAATTCCGGACATTGCGGGAGCAGGATTTTGAATTAGCACGGGAACGATTGGTCGATGCGATGGCCGAGTATCAAGCCGTCACGGGAATCAGTGTGACGATTGTGTTTGATGCCTACTTGCAACCGGGACGAGAGTCCCGCATTAAGAAAAGCGGGATCGAAGTCATCTATACACGTGAAAACGAGACGGCGGATGAATGGATTGAAAAAACAGCAGCGGAATGGTTGCAGGACATCCGGGTTAAACTGACGGTTGCGACAAACGACTTCACCGAGCAGTGGGTCATTTTCACACTGGGTGCGTTGCGGATTTCGGCACAGGAGTTACGCCGGGACTGGAAGGCGGCCGTCGTTGTCATCCGGGGGCAGACGACGATGTCGAAGACCAGCAAAAAACCGCGGTCGACAATCGATATGCCGGCGGATGTCATCGAACGTCTGGAAGAAATCCGACGGCGTAAAAATTCAGATTCATAAAATAGTCGGACAAGCGGGGTTCACGATACAGTCGTGGATCCCGTTTTTTTTTATCGTCATCTGTGCCGAATCTTCATCCGACCGTTAAGACAAAAAGAGGTCATGCCAATTTTCATTGTCGTACGATAGGAAATTATTGTATAATTAGAAACAATCGATTAGTTGGCTAGAGAAGCTTGGAGGGATGAAGGATGAGTTTGGTTTCGTTCGACCAGTTTGAGTGCATGACCGATGAGGCGCTTGTGGAACAAGCGAAGGTATTTGACAACAGTGATGCGCTCGAATTTCTGATCGAGCGGTATCGCAACTTCGTACGAGCTAAAGCACGGTCTTACTTCTTAATCGGAGCGGACCGGGAAGATATCGTTCAAGAAGGCATGATCGGACTGTATAAAGCGGTTCGTGATTACCGGACCGATAAGTTGGCTTCGTTTAAAGGATTTGCCGAACTCTGCATTACACGACAGATGATCACAGCCATCAAAACAGCGACACGTCAAAAACATATTCCGCTTAATTCGTACATCTCGCTGGATAAACCGATTTACGATGACGAATCGGAACGGACGTTACTCGATATCATCACGTCGACGGCGCCGTCTGATCCGCAAATCTTGATCGTCAACCGGGAAGAGTATGCCGATATCGAAAGTAAGATGGATGAAATTTTAAGTGATCTGGAACGAAAAGTCCTGGCCCTTTACTTGGACGGTAGAACGTATCAGGAAATTTCGGATGATCTCGACCGCCATGTAAAGTCGATCGATAATGCATTGCAACGCGTCAAGAAGAAACTGGAACGGTACCTTGAGGCGCGGAAACTGACAGTATGATCGAGAGGTGGATTGACCACTGAATCCGGGTGTGCTACTGTATAAATAGCGCCTTACTAGCGAGACGCCGCTCATAGGCGTTTTTTTTTACGCTCTTTTTTGGAGAGAGACTTCTCTTCGCAAAGAGAAAGAGTGGCAAAGAAGGAGGTCTTTTGAGATGGCGAAGAAAGTAGGCCTTGCTTGTGATATTTGCGGTGCCCGCGACTACACGACGATGAAAAAAGAGGATGTCAGCATCCGCTTGGAACTGAAAAAGTTCTGTCGCCGCTGTAACGCGCATACGATTCATAAAGAAGCGAAATAAGGCTTCATCTGTCCCGATTTAATACATCCTGGAGGGAAAGTACGATGAAATTTTTGCGTGACGTATGGAATGAACTGAAAAAGACGAGCTGGCCAAAACGAAAAGAACTGACGAAGTATACACTGACCGTAATCGGTATGGTCATTTTCATGGGTGTCTTCATCTTTGGTGTCGATTCTGGGCTCAGCGCATTCATGAGTTGGTTGATTAAGTAAAAAGAAGAGGTGACGTACCATGGATAAGCAGTGGTTTGTTGTCCAAACGTACTCTGGATTCGAAAACAACGTCAAGGCGAACCTTGAGCGTCGGATCGAGTCTATGAACATGGACGAGAAAATCTTCCGTGTACTCGTTCCGATCGAAACGGTACAGGAAGAAGTAACAAATAAAAAAGGCGAGACGAAAATCAAGGAACGTGAAATCAAGATCTTCCCGGGGTATGTCCTCGTGGAAATGGTCATGACCGATGATTCTTGGTACGTCGTCCGTAACACGCCGAACGTCACAGGATTCCTTGGTTCGGTCGGCGGCGGTTCAAAACCGACACCACTTCTTCCTGAAGAAGCAGAAAACATTCTTGGATCAATGGGACTTGTCGACATGAAGAGTCGTTACGACTTTGCAATGGGACAAATTGTTCGGATCAAAGAAGGTGCGTTTGAGAACTTGGAAGGAACGGTTGAAGAGCTCGACACGGAAACGGAAAAAATGAAGGTTTCTGTCGATATGTTCGGTCGTGAAACAAAAGTGGAGCTTGATTTCTCACAGGTTGAGAAAATAGATTAAGTTTCCTATTGCGAAACTTTTGTTTTAATGGTACAATTTTTCCTGTTTGATGTTGTGCTTATTTCGATAAATTACTCGTCGAATAGAATGAGTGGGAGGACGCGCAACGTCCAATTAAACCACATTAAAGAATTAAGGAGGTGTGTCTCGTGGCGAAGAAGGTTATGAAACTAGTTAAACTTCAAATTCCTGCGGGCAAAGCAAACCCAGCTCCACCAGTTGGACCGGCACTCGGTCAAGCAGGTGTGAACATCATGGGCTTCTGTAAAGAGTTCAACGCTCGTACACAAGACCAAGCCGGCTTGATTATTCCTGTAGTCATCACGGTTTTTGAAGATCGTTCATTTACGTTTATTACTAAAACTCCACCAGCAGCAGTTCTCTTGAAGAAAGCAGCTGGAATCGAGAGCGGTTCAGGCGAGCCTAACCGTAAGAAAGTAGCGACTGTCAAACGTGACAAAGTTCGCGAAATCGCTGAAACGAAAATGCCAGACCTCAACGCAGCATCTGTTGAAACAGCGATGTTGATGGTTGAAGGTACTGCACGTTCTATGGGTATCGTAATCGAAGACTGAGTCTTTTGATTGCAATGAACAACGATGAGGGTCGCAGGCGGATAGTTACTTGAAGCCTTGCTACCCTTTCATTATGTGGGAGGATTTTCCGCACAACCACAAAGGAGGAACCTAAAATGGGTAAGAAGTATAAAGAAGCTGCTAAACTTATCGATCGTACGGTTTCATACGAACTCGCTGAAGCGGTAGACTTGACTAAAAAGTCTGCAACTGCGAAATTCGATGAAACAATCGAACTTGCTGTTCGTCTCGGAGTCGATCCGAAGAAAGCAGATCAACAAATCCGTGGAGCAGTCGTATTGCCACACGGTACTGGTAAAACACAAAAAGTTCTCGTCTTTGCTAAAGGTGAGAAATTGAAAGAAGCGGAAGCTGCTGGAGCAGACTTCGCTGGTGATTCTGAGTACATCACTAAAATCCAACAAGGATGGTTCGACTTCGATGTTATCGTTGCGACACCTGACATGATGGGTGAAGTTGGTAAACTCGGTCGTGTTCTCGGACCTAAAGGCCTCATGCCTAACCCGAAAACAGGAACAGTTACATTTGACGTCACAAAAGCAATCAACGATATCAAAGCTGGTAAAGTTGAGTACCGTGTCGACAAATCAGGTAACATCCACGTTCCTGTCGGTAAAAAATCATTCGATGACACGAAACTTGTTGAGAACATCAACACAGTCATCGAAACACTCGTTAAAGTTAAGCCTGCTACTGCTAAAGGTATCTACCTTAAGAACATCGCGATCGCTTCAACAATGGGTCCTGGTGTAAAAGTATCTTCAGCTGACTTCGCGAAATAATTTCGTCTAAAACGAACTTGACAACGTTCTAAGAACGCTGTTACAGTATAAAACGTTGATATATTCGACATACCGTAGACAGAAGGTGCTCATCGATTGAGCATAAACCCTTCCGAGGTGTTCTTGCTCAGAGAGCCTGTTTGTTCAGGTATCCTTTTTGACGATTACGCCTCCTCTGCTTCGCAGACGGAGGCTTTTTATTTGAAATCGAGCAGCCCCTCGCGCCGGTACATTCCATTTACCAGGAGGTGCAACAGAAATGGCAAACGAAAAAGTTATCGCTGTCAAAGCGGATCTCGTATCTGAGATCGCTGAGAAAATGCAAGCGAGTGCTGGAACGATCGTCGTCGACTACCGTGGTCTCACAGTAGACGAAGTGACTGAACTTCGTAAACAACTCCGCGAAGCGGGTGTTGAATTCAAAGTTTACAAAAACGGTCTCCTCCGCCGTGCAGCAGTTCAAAGCAATCTTGAAGGTCTTGAGGAAGTCTTTACAGGTCCTACTGCGATCGCCTTCAGCAATGAAGACGTTATCGCTCCAGCTAAGATCTTAAACAACTTCTCGAAAGAACACAAAGCTCTTGAGCTTAAAGGTGGTATCATCGAAGGCAAAGTCACTTCAGTAGAAGATGTCAAAGCCCTTGCGGAACTTCCATCACGCGAAGGTCTCCTTTCGATGCTTCTCAGCGTGCTTCAAGCGCCAATCCGTGGTCTTGCGGTGGCAACGAACGCAATTGCAGAGCAAAAAGAAGAACAATCTGCTTAATGTCCGCTTAGCGGGATAGGCAAACACACAATTTTTCAAACCCCAACGTGGGCTAAATCAAAGGAGGAAAACCATAATGGCTTTCAACAAAGAGCAATTTATCGAAGACCTCAAGGGCATGACTGTTCTTGAACTTAACGAACTCGTAAAAACAATCGAAGAAGAATTCGGCGTATCAGCAGCAGCTCCAGTAGCAGCAGCAGGTGCAGGCGCAGCAGCAGCTGAAGAGCAAACTGAATTCGACGTTATCCTCACAAACGCAGGATCTGGTAAAATCAACGTCATCAAAGCAGTTCGCGAATTGACAGGCCTCGGTCTTAAAGAAGCGAAAGCACTCGTTGACGGAACTCCAGCTCCAGTTAAAGAAGGCGTTTCGAAAGAAGACGCTGACGCAATCAAAGCTAAGCTTGAAGAAGCTGGCGCTACTGTAGAAGTTAAGTAATTTTCTTCTTCACGTAAAACAAAAGAAGCTCGCTTTGCGGGCTTCTTTTGTTTTCAACTTTAATGCAGAGAGGGGAAGGAAACATGGCAGATCATTATTACACAAATGATCCCTCCTCGAAACGGGATCCGAAGTCGTGGGAGTTTGTATTACGTGGTGAAACGTTCCGTTTTACATCCGATCATGGTGTCTTTTCAAAAGGCGGCGTTGATTTTGGTTCACGCCTTTTAATAGAAGCATTTGTCGAACCAGACGTCACCGGTGCAATTCTTGATGTCGGTTGCGGCTATGGACCGATGGGCATTTCCCTGGCGAAGACGACTGGACGAGAAGCGGTTTTGGTTGATGTAAACGAGCGGGCGCTTGAGCTTGCTGCTGACAACGCACGTGCGAATGGTGTTTCCGTGACGACCGGTGTAAGTGACGGATACGCTGGCGTGGTTGATCAGACGTTTGCAGCGATCGTGACGAATCCACCGATTCGCGCAGGAAAAACTGTGGTTCACCGGATTTTACGGGAAGCGTATGATCATTTGGAAATCGGCGGTGCCTTATGGGTCGTCATTCAGAAAAAACAAGGCGGACCGTCAGCGAAAAAATTGATGGAAGAAGTCTTTGGTTCATGTGAAACCGTTACCCGGGATAAAGGGTACTCGATATTTAAATCAATTCGGTCTTGACAAATCGAGTGATTTGTCGTTGACCTTGTCTAATGTCTATGATAGTATTATAAAATGCCATTGGAGTGATTTTTGGATAAGCAGTTTGAAGCAGCTGGCGTTCTCGACTACAGATGATTGAGTAGACAAGACGTCGCTTTTTTGCGCTTATCGGTCAAAAAATGGCTTCAATGTTCGATATTACACCCGTCCTTCTCTAGAAGAAGAAGTGGGTCTGAGAGGTGAATCAGTTGACTGGTCAACTTGTTCAGTACGGTCGTCACCGTCAGAGAAGAAGCTATGCACGTATCAGCGAAGTATTAGAACTTCCAAATCTTATTGAGATTCAAACGAATTCATACGAATGGTTCCTGCGGGAAGGTCTTCGTGAGATGTTTCATGATATCTCGCCGATTTCCGACTTCACTGGAAATCTCGTATTAGAATTCATCGACTACTCGCTCGGAGAGCCGAAGTATTCGATTGATGAATCAAAAGAACGCGATGTGACCTATTCGGCACCACTACGCGTAAAAGTCCGTCTTCAAAACAAAGAGACGGGTGAATTGAAGGAACAAGAAGTCTTCATGGGTGACTTCCCGCTTATGACGGAGTCGGGAACATTCATTATTAATGGTGCGGAACGAGTCATCGTTTCTCAGCTTGTTCGTTCGCCAAGTGTGTATTACAACAATAAGTTAGATAAGAACGGTAAACGTGGATTTTCGGCAACGGTCATCCCGAACCGTGGAGCATGGCTCGAACTTGAGACAGATGCGAAGGATATCGTATATGTCCGAATCGACCGCACGCGTAAGATTCCAGTAACGGTTCTTTTACGTGCTCTTGGTTTCGGCACGGATCAGGAAATCATCGATCTCCTTGGAGATGATGAATACCTCCGCAACTCCCTTGAAAAAGATAATACAGAAACAACGGAAAAAGCCCTCATCGAGATTTACGAGCGTCTGCGTCCGGGAGAGCCACCGACTGTCGAAAATGCGAAAGCACTTCTCGTGTCACGGTTCTTTGACCCGAAACGTTATGATTTGGCAAACGTTGGTCGTTATAAAATCAATAAAAAACTTCATTTGAAGAATCGTCTGTTCGGACAGAAACTTGCGGAAACGCTTGTGGATCCGGAAACAGGTGAAGTAATCGCAGAAGAAGGAACAGTCCTTGATCGTCGTATGCTCGATAAGGTTCTGCCATTCCTTGAAGGATCTGTCGGTTATATCGAAGCGACGCCAACTGGCGGCGTAACACAAGGCGAAGCCTTCAACTTGCAGTCGATCAAGGTGTTCGCACCGGACGATGCTGAAGGTGAACGCATCATCAATATCATCGGTAACGGTAACATCGATCGTGACATCAAGCACATTACGCCTGCTGACATGATTTCTGCTATCAACTACTTCTTCAACTTGTTGCATGAAGTAGGAACGACAGACGATATCGACCACCTCGGTAACCGTCGTCTCCGTTCAGTCGGTGAATTGCTCCAAAACCAGTTCCGGATCGGGCTTTCTCGTATGGAACGTGTCGTTAAAGAGCGGATGTCGATTCAGGATCAGAACGCGATCACGCCACAGGCATTGATCAACATTCGTCCGGTTATCGCATCGATTAAAGAGTTCTTCGGTAGCTCGCAGTTGTCACAGTTCATGGACCAAACGAACCCGCTTGCCGAGTTGACGCACAAACGTCGTCTCTCTGCACTTGGACCCGGTGGTCTTACACGTGAGCGTGCCGGCTTCGAAGTCCGAGATGTTCACTACTCGCATTATTCCCGTATGTGTCCAATCGAAACGCCTGAGGGTCCGAACATCGGGCTGATCAACTCACTGTCTTCGTTCGCGAAGGTCAATGAGTATGGTTTCATTGAAGCACCATACCGTCGTGTCGATCCGGAAACGGGTGTCGTCACGAATGAAATCCACTACATGACGGCAGACGAAGAAGATCTCTACGTCGTCGCACAGGCAAACATGTTGTTGACGGAAGAGAAGACGTTCCAAGATACACACGTCTTATCACGTTTCCGTGGACAAAACTTGTCTGTCGAACCAGCTCGTGTCGATTACATGGACGTATCTCCGAAACAGGTTGTTTCGGCAGCGACGGCATGTATCCCGTTCCTTGAGAACGATGACTCGAACCGTGCCCTCATGGGAGCAAACATGCAACGTCAGGCCGTCCCACTTCTCGATCCGGAATCACCGATTGTCGGAACAGGAATGGAGTACGTGTCTGCGAAAGACTCAGGTGCTGCGGTTGTTGCAAAACACTCAGGTATCGCTGAGCGTGTAACGGCGCGTGAAATCCTTGTCCGTCGTACGACGGAAGTCGATGGCAACATCGTTCAAGGTGAGCTCGATCGTTACAAGATTCAAAAATTCATCCGTTCCAACCAAGGAACGTGCTATAACCAAAAACCAATCATCAAAGCAGGCGATCCAGTCGATAAAGGCGAGATTCTTGCAGATGGTCCATCGATGGACGGTGGGGAACTTGCGCTTGGTCGTAACGTACTCGTCGGTTTCATGACATGGGATGGTTACAACTACGAGGATGCCGTCATCATGAGCGAACGTCTCGTGAAAGACGATGTCTACACGTCGATCCACATCGAGGAATATGAGTGTGAGTCGCGTGATACAAAACTCGGACCGGAAGAGATCACTCGTGACATTCCGAACGTCGGCGACGACGCCCTGAAAAACCTCGACGACCGCGGAATCATCCGCGTCGGTGCTGAAGTTAAAGACGGGGATATCCTGGTCGGTAAAGTTACACCTAAGGGCGTAACGGAATTGACAGCTGAAGAACGCCTGCTTCATGCCATCTTCGGTGAAAAAGCACGTGAAGTCCGTGATACATCACTCCGTGTACCACACGGCGGCGACGGTATCATCCTTGACGTGAAAATCTTCGATCGTGATAACGGCGACGAACTGTCACCTGGTGTCAACCAGTTGATCCGTGCGTACATCGTTCAGAAGCGTAAGATTCACGAAGGAGATAAAATGGCGGGACGTCACGGTAACAAAGGTGTTATCTCACGTATCTTGCCAGAAGAAGACATGCCGTACATGCCAGACGGCACACCAATCGACATCATGTTGAACCCACTTGGTGTACCATCACGGATGAACATCGGGCAGTTGCTCGAGCTTCACCTTGGTATGGCTGCACGCCAACTCGGAATCAAAGTCGCATCACCGGTATTCGATGGTGCGCGTGAGGAAGATGTTTGGGCAACGATTGAAGAAGCCGGTATGGATCGCGACGCCAAAACCATCCTTTATGATGGACGTTCTGGTGAAGCCTTCGACAACCGTATCTCGGTCGGTGTCATGTATATGATCAAACTCGCCCACATGGTCGATGATAAACTTCACGCACGTTCGACGGGTCCTTACTCACTCGTTACGCAGCAGCCGCTCGGTGGTAAAGCCCAGTTCGGTGGACAGCGTTTCGGTGAGATGGAAGTATGGGCACTGGAAGCATATGGTGCCGCTTATACGCTCCAAGAGATCCTGACAATCAAGTCGGATGATACAATCGGTCGTGTCAAAGCATATGAAGCGATTGTTAAAGGTGAAAATGTACCACAACCGGGCGTACCGGAATCGTTCCGAGTCCTCATTAAAGAGCTTCAATCACTGGGTATGGATGTTAAGATGATGTCTGCCGAAGATGAAGAGATCGAAATGAAAGACGACGACGAGGACAACATCCCGAACGCGACTCCAGCACTCGAAGAAGTTCAAGCGCCTGTCGCACCAGTTGTTACTGAAGAGGAATAAGCGAAAGGGAGGTCCACCCCTTGGTAGATGTTAATAGATTTGAATATATGAAAATCGGCCTCGCTTCCCCTGAAAAGATCCGTTCGTGGTCTTTCGGGGAAGTGAAGAAGCCGGAAACGATCAACTATCGTACGCTCAAGCCAGAGAAAGACGGCTTGTTCTGTGAACGGATTTTTGGTCCGACGAAAGACTGGGAATGTTACTGTGGGAAATACAAACGAATCCGTTATAAAGGAATCATTTGTGACCGCTGTGGCGTTGAAGTCACGAAGTCGAAAGTCCGCCGTGAACGCATGGGTCACATTGAACTTGCTGCACCGGTTTCGCACATTTGGTACTTCAAAGGAATCCCAAGTCGTATGGGTCTCGTCCTTGATATGTCACCACGTGCACTCGAAGAGATCATTTACTTCGCGTCGTACGTCGTAACGGATCCAGGCGAATCGACACTCGAGAAGAAACAACTCCTTTCAGAAAAAGAGTATCGCGCATACCGCGAGAAATTCGGTAGTTCGTTTACCGCTGAAATGGGTGCAGAAGCCGTTCGTAAATTGCTTCGCGATGTTGAACTCGAAAAAGAAGTAGCTGGCTTACGTGAAGATCTTCGAATGATTCAAGGACAACGTCGTACTCGTGCGATTAAACGCCTTGAAGTCCTCGATGCCTTCCGTAACTCAGGCAACAACCCGGAGTGGATGGTTCTTGAAGTATTACCGGTCATCCCGCCGGAACTCCGTCCGATGGTCCAGCTTGATGGTGGACGCTTCGCGACATCTGACTTAAACGATTTGTACCGTCGTGTCATCAACCGTAACAACCGTCTCAAGCGTCTTCTTGACCTTGGCGCTCCGAACATCATCGTTCAGAATGAAAAACGGATGTTGCAAGAAGCGGTTGATGCCTTGATCGATAACGGTCGTCGCGGTCGTCCTGTTACTGGACCGGGTAACCGTCCATTAAAATCTCTTTCACATATGTTGAAAGGGAAACAAGGACGTTTCCGTCAAAACTTGCTCGGTAAACGTGTCGACTACTCTGGTCGTTCGGTTATCGTCGTTGGTCCAAACCTGAAGATGTATCAGTGTGGTCTTCCGAAAGAAATGGCCCTTGAGCTCTTCAAACCGTTTGTCATGAAAGAGCTTGTCTCACGTGGCATCGCACCTAACATCAAGAGTGCAAAACGGAAAATCGAACGTGTACAACCTGAAATTTGGGACGTTTTAGAAGAAGTCATCCGTGAGCATCCGGTTCTCTTGAACCGTGCCCCGACCCTTCACCGTCTCGGTATCCAGGCGTTCGAACCAACGCTCGTCGAAGGTCGCGCGATTCGCCTTCACCCACTCGTATGTACGGCATACAACGCCGACTTCGATGGTGACCAAATGGCGGTTCACGTACCACTCTCGGCAGAAGCACAAGCAGAAGCACGTCTTCTCATGCTCGCTGCTCAAAACATCTTGAACCCGAAAGACGGTAAACCTGTTGTTACACCATCGCAGGATATGGTCCTCGGTAACTACTACCTGACGCTTGAGCGTGAAAACGCAATCGGCGAAGGGAAAACATTCTCGACCGTGAACGAAGCGTTGATTGCCTACCAAAATGGGTATGTCCACTTCCATACACGTGTTGCAGTTCCAGCCGGCGTTCTTAAAAACCCGACATTCACGGAAGCGCAAAACGAGAAATTATTGGTTACGACGGTCGGTAAGTTGATCTTCAACGAGATCCTCCCAACGACGTTCCCATACTTGAATGAACCATCGATGAGCAATCTGCAGGAAGCAACGCCTGATCAGTACTTCCTTGAAAAAGGAACGGATGTCGCTGCTGAAATCAAGAGCCGTCCGATCATCGAACCATTCAAAAAAGGATTCCTCGGAAATGTCATCGCTGAAGTCTTCAAGCGTTTTGAAACGACTGAAACGAGCCGCATGCTTGACCGAATGAAAAACCTTGGTTTCAAACACTCGACACGTGCGGGTATTACGGTTGGTATCGCCGATATCATCGTACTTCCGGACAAACAGGAAATCCTCGTCGAGGCACAAGATAATGTTGACCGCGTTATGAAATCGTACCGTCGTGGTCTCATCACAGAAGAAGAGCGCTATGAGCGTGTCGTTAAATCGTGGAATGATGCGAAGGATGAAATTCAGTCTCGTCTGATGAAATCCCTTAACCGTCTCAACCCGATCTTCATGATGAGTGACTCCGGTGCCCGTGGTAACGCGTCAAACTTTACGCAGCTTGCAGGGATGCGTGGACTCATGGCCGCTCCAAGTGGACGGATCATCGAGCTCCCGATCAAATCTTCGTTCCGTGAGGGTCTGACGGTTCAGGAATACTTCATCTCGACGCACGGTGCGCGTAAAGGTCTTGCCGATACAGCCTTGAAGACTGCCGATTCAGGTTACCTGACTCGTCGTCTCGTTGACGTAGCGCAAGATGTTATCATTCGTGAAGATGATTGTGGAACGGATCGTGGTATCCGCGTCACAGCACTTCGTGAAGGAACGGAAGAAATTGAAAACCTCTACGACCGTCTTGTTGGCCGTACAGCGTTTGAAAAAGTCGTTCACCCGGAAACAGGTGCCGTTCTCGTTTCAACAAACGAACTCATCGACGAAGATATCGCGCGTGCGATTACGGACGCAGGCATCGACAACGTTGAGATTCGTACAGCCTTCACATGTAACACAAGTCATGGTGTCTGTAAGAAATGTTACGGACGTAACCTTGCGACTGGTAACGACGTCGAAGTCGGCGAAGCAGTCGGAATCATCGCGGCACAATCAATCGGTGAGCCAGGAACGCAGCTTACAATGCGTACCTTCCACACAGGTGGGGTTGCCGGAGACGATATCACACAAGGTCTCCCGCGTATCCAGGAGTTGTTCGAGGCCCGTAACCCGAAAGGTCAAGCGGTCATCTCGGAGATCGACGGACAAGTCATCGACTTTACGGAGTCGCGTGACAAGCGTGAGTTGACGATTCAAGGTCTGAGCGAGACACGGACATACACGATTCCTTTCGGATCGCGTCTGCGTGTTCAACTCGGTGAAGAAGTCAAAGCCGGACAAGTGTTCACAGAAGGTTCAATCGACCCGAAAGAACTCTTGAACGTCAAAGGTGTATCAGGCGTACAGAACTATCTTCTCCAAGAAGTTCAAAAAGTATACCGGATGCAAGGGGTTGAGATCGGTGACAAGCACGTCGAGGTCATGGTACGTCAGATGATCCGTCGCGTCCGCGTCATCGAATCAGGTGAGACATCACTCTTACCAGGTTCGCTTGTCGATATCAGCACGTTTAAAGAAGCATGTAAAGAAGCGCTCCGTGCCGGTAAAGCACTCGCTTCGGCTAAACCAGTTCTCCTCGGTATCACAAAAGCGTCGCTTGAAACGGATTCGTTCCTATCAGCTGCTTCGTTCCAGGAAACTACTCGTGTCCTTACGGATGCGGCGATTAAAGGGAAGAGCGACTACCTTCGCGGCTTGAAAGAGAACGTTATTATCGGTAAACTTGTTCCAGCTGGTACAGGAATGACACGTTACCGTCAAATCGGTCTCGAAATAGCAGGCGAAACACCTGTAGAAGCAGATTCTCCTGTAGAATAAAACGCCTTGACACGCCGGTATGGCGGTGCTACTATGATATAGTGTTGCCAACCGGCTGTGTTATTTTGGAGGATATCTTCATGTCTTACAAAAAAGTAGTCGGCGCAGATTTGAAGTTTGTCGGTCAAAAGCAAACGCTCAAAGCATTGCGATCTGGCAAGGCGTCGGAAGTGATCATCGCAGATGACGCAGATGAACACGTAAAGCAAGCATTGCTCGACGCGGCGAAACAAGCAAACGTTCCAGTCGTGAGCGTTCCTTCTAAGCTTGAGCTTGGTAAGGCTTGTGGAATCGACGTTGCTGCAACTGCTGTTGCCATTAAGAAAGTTTGATAATACGTTTTGTGTGGCGATGGAATGCCTGAGCCACGCAAAACGTTTCATTATGACTTTCGATGAACCACCCGGCTCGGTGGTTTTGAAACTTGTCATGAATTCAGGAAGGGAGGATCTCAAAGATGCCTACTATCAACCAATTAGTCCGTAAAGGACGTCAATCAAAAGTTGTGAAATCAGATTCGCCAGCGCTGAACAAAGGGTACAACAGCTTTATTAAAGCTCGTACTGACATCAGCTCACCACAAAAACGTGGTGTTTGTACTCGTGTAGGTACAATGACTCCGAAGAAACCGAACTCGGCTCTTCGTAAGTACGCACGTGTACGTTTAACGAACACAATGGAAGTAACAGCTTACATCCCAGGTATCGGCCACAACTTGCAAGAACACAGTGTTGTTCTTATTCGCGGCGGTCGCGTAAAAGACTTACCAGGGGTACGTTACCACATCGTTCGTGGTGCACTCGATACAGCTGGAGTTGACGGCCGTATGCAAGGTCGTTCGAAATATGGTACTAAACGTCCAAAAGCAGCAAAAAAATAATCTAGATATCAGAAGATATCACCTCACTATATGAAAGGAGGGACTCGGAATGCCACGTAAAGGTCAAGTAGAACGCCGTGATGTAATGGCTGATCCGATCTACAACTCTAAACTCGTTACCCGCCTTATCAACCGTCTTATGTTAGATGGTAAAAAAGGTACTGCTCAACAAATCTTATACAAAGCTTTCGAAACTATCGCTGAACGTTCAGGTCGCGATGCAATGGAAGTTTTTGAAGAGGCGATGAACAACATCATGCCAGTTCTTGAAGTAAAAGCACGCCGTGTAGGTGGAGCTAACTATCAAGTTCCTGTCGAAGTCCGCCCTGAGCGCCGTACGACACTCGCACTTCGTTACCTCGTGAACTACTCACGTCTCCGTAACGAGAAAACAATGGATGCTCGTCTTGCTAACGAAATCATGGACGCTGCAAACAACACTGGTGCTTCTGTTAAGAAGCGCGAAGATATGCACAAAATGGCGGAAGCGAACAAAGCGTTTGCTCACTACCGCTGGTAAATCCGGAATTAACCACCTCATCTATGCCATTTTGTATGGAAATATGAGGTGGCTTTCGGGTATAGTCATGACGTGTGGCAACACACGGACACTAAACTAAAATGCGAAAGGAGAATGTTTAAAGATGGCAAGAGAATTCTCCCTTAAGAACACCCGTAATATCGGGATCATGGCCCACATCGATGCTGGTAAAACAACAACGACTGAGCGTATCCTCTATTACACGGGTCGTATCCACAAGATTGGTGAAACGCACGAAGGTGCTTCACAGATGGACTGGATGGAGCAAGAGCAAGAGCGCGGAATCACGATTACATCGGCAGCAACAACTGCACAATGGAAAGGTAACCGCGTAAACATCATCGATACACCTGGACACGTAGACTTCACTGTTGAAGTTGAACGTTCACTCCGTGTACTTGATGGTGCGGTAGCAGTACTTGATGCTCAGTCTGGTGTTGAGCCACAAACTGAGACAGTATGGCGCCAAGCTACAACTTACGGCGTACCACGTATCGTTTTCGTTAACAAAATGGATAAAATCGGTGCAGACTTCCTGTACTCGGTTGGAACGCTCCGCGACCGCCTTCAAGCGAACGCACACGCAATCCAAATCCCAATCGGCGCTGAAGATGAATTCAAAGGAATCATCGACCTCGTTGAAAAGAAAACATACATGTACGGTAACGACCTCGGTACTGACATCGAAGAAACTGAAGGTTTCCCTGCAGAATTCGCAGAAGAAGCTGAAGAACTTCGCGCGTCATTAATCGAAGCAGTTGCAGATTACGAAGAAGAAATGATGATGAAATACCTCGAGGGCGAGGAAATCACAATTGAAGAGCTTAAAGCGGGTATCCGTAAAGCGACACTTACAGTTGATTTCTACCCAGTTCTCGTTGGTTCGGCATTCAAGAACAAAGGTGTTCAGCTTATGCTTGACGCAGTCCTTGACTACCTCCCATCACCAGTCGACGTAAAAGCAATCACAGGAATTAACATGGATACAGATGAAGAGATCGTTCGTGAGTCAACTGACGAAGCGCCATTCTCTGCACTTGCATTCAAAGTTATGACTGACCCGTATGTTGGTAAATTGACGTTCTTCCGTGTGTACTCTGGTACAGCTTCGGCAGGATCATACGTCAAGAACTCAACAAAAGGTAAACGTGAGCGTCTTGGACGTATCCTTCAAATGCACGCGAACAGCCGTGAGGAGATCCCAATGGTCTTCGCTGGTGATATCGCAGCAGCTGTAGGTCTTAAAGATACTACTACTGGTGATACGCTTTGTTCAGAGAAAGACAACGTCGTTCTCGAATCAATGACATTCCCAGAACCAGTTATCTCGGTCGCAATCGAGCCTAAAACGAAAGCTGACCAAGATAAAATGGGTCAAGCACTCGCTAAGCTTGCTGAAGAGGATCCAACATTCCGCACTGAAACTAACCCAGAGACTGGTCAAACGATCATCTCAGGTATGGGTGAGCTTCACCTCGACATCATCGTTGACCGTATGCGTCGCGAATTCAAAGTCGAAGCAAATGTTGGTGCTCCACAAGTAGCTTACCGTGAAACGATCCGCCAAGCGGCGAAAATCGATTCTAAGTTTGCTCGTCAATCAGGTGGTCGTGGTCAGTATGGTCACGTCGTCGTAGAATTCGAGCCAAACGAAGAAGGTGCTGGCTTTGAGTTCAACAACAAAATCGTCGGTGGTGTTGTTCCACGTGAATACATCCCAGCGGTTGAACACGGAATCGAAGAAGCGCTTCAAAACGGTATCCTTGCTGGTTATCCAGTAGTTGACGTTAAAGCGGCACTCGTTTTCGGTTCGTACCACGATGTCGACTCAAACGAGATGGCATTTAAAATCGCGGCTTCAATGGCCGTCAAACAACTTAAAGATAAGAGCGGCGCTGTTATCCTTGAGCCAATGATGAAAGTTGAAATCGTCATCCCAGATGAATACATGGGAGACATCATGGGTGATGTTACATCACGCCGTGGACGCGTTGAAGGTATGGAAGCTCGCGGGAACGCTCAAGTCGTTCGTTCGATGATTCCACTTTCAGAGATGTTCGGTTACGCTACTGGTCTTCGTTCACGCACACAAGGTCGCGGAACGTACTCGATGCACTTCGATCACTACGAAGAAGTACCGAAATCAGTTGCTGAAGAAATCATCAAAAAAGCAAACGGCTAATCCTTCACAGGTTGTCACGCTTTTATGATTAGTGTAAGCTAAGGAAGGTGTACGTTATTCGACGATTCACCTTCCTAGTTATAAAATATTATTAGACACATAGAGGAGGAATTCAGAATGGGTAAAGAAAAATTCGACCGTTCTAAACCGCACGTTAACGTTGGTACAATTGGCCACGTCGACCACGGTAAAACAACTTTAACAGCAGCTATCTCAGCTGTACTTGCAAAAGCACAAGGTAAAGCTGCAACTAAGTTTGACCAAATCGATGGTGCTCCAGAAGAGCGCGAGCGCGGTATCACTATCGCAACAGCTCACATCGAGTACGAAACAGAAAAACGCCACTATGCACACGTTGACTGCCCAGGTCACGCTGACTATGTTAAAAACATGATCACTGGTGCTGCACAAATGGACGGCGCGATCCTCGTTGTTTCTGCAACTGATGGTCCAATGCCACAAACACGTGAGCACATCTTGCTTTCACGTCAAGTAGGTGTTCCTTTCATCGTAGTATTCATGAACAAAGTCGACATGGTTGACGACGAAGAGCTTCTTGAACTCGTTGAAATGGAAATCCGCGAACTTCTTTCTGAGTACGACTTCCCAGGCGATGACCTCCCAGTTATCCAAGGATCTGCTCTCGGCGCGCTTAACGGCGAAGCTAAATGGGAAGAAAAAATCATGGAACTCATGACAGCTGTTGATGAGTACATCCCTGAGCCAACTCGTGACACTGAAAAAGACTTCATGATGCCAGTTGAGGATGTTTTCTCAATCACTGGTCGTGGTACAGTTGCTACTGGCCGCGTTGAGCGTGGAGTTCTTAAAGTCAACGACGAAGTTGAAATCGTTGGTCTTCACGAAGAAACTAAAAAATCAGTATGTACTGGTGTAGAGATGTTCCGTAAGCTTCTTGACTATGCTGAAGCTGGCGACAACATCGGAGCACTTCTCCGTGGTGTATCACGTGACGACATCGAGCGTGGACAAGTTCTCGCGAAACCAAACACAATCACACCGCACAAAACTTTCAAAGCGCAAGTTTACATCCTTTCAAAAGAAGAGGGTGGCCGTCACACGCCATTCTTCGGTAACTACCGTCCACAGTTCTACTTCCGTACAACTGACGTAACTGGTATGTGCCAACTTCCAGAAGGAACTGAAATGGTAATGCCTGGGGACAACATCGAATTGACTGTTGAACTCATCGCGCCAATCGCTCTTGAAAAAGAAACTCGTTTCTCAATCCGTGAAGGTGGCCGTACAGTAGGCGCTGGATCAGTTACAGAAATCGTTGAGTAATTTTTAAGACAAAAGGTCTTCCGTCTCCCGTGACGGAAGACCTTTTTTTTGATTTGCTGAAAACAGTCTTGCAACATGGTCAGACATCTTATATACTGAGGAAAGTGTTTGTGCGAGTGGTGAGAGACTTGAAAACAAATTCTATTTTTATTTTACTTGCTTTCCTGCTTGGAATTAAGTAAACTAGAATATGTTGGTCACAAACACAACGCGATGAAGCGGGAGGTTATGACACACCAGGCGGCATTGCCATGGCTAGTGTGGAAATTTCCGCGGAGAATGTCTATTTACAAAATAGGCGAAAAGGAGGGAAACAACATGGCAAATGAAAAAATTCGGATCCGTTTGAAAGCATACGATCACCGCGTGCTTGATCAATCGGCTGAGAAGATTGTCGAAACAGCAAAACGTTCTGGTGCTACTGTATCTGGTCCGATCCCACTCCCAACGGAGAAAGCGATCTACACAGTACTTCGTGCCGTTCACAAGTACAAAGATGCTCGTGAGCAGTTCGAAATGCGTACACACAAACGTTTGATCGACATCGTTAACCCAACACCGAAAACAGTTGATGCGCTTATGCGTCTTGAACTTCCATCGGGCGTTGACATCGAAATCAAACTTTAATTTTTCTTCTATAAATAGTTGATACTAGCCAGAAGATCAAAATCATTCAATATTAGGAGGTGTATCTCATGGCTAAAGGAATCTTAGGAACTAAACTCGGTATGACACAAGTCTTCAACGAGTCAGGCGAAGTAGTACCGGTTACTGTTGTTTCAGTAGAAGGTAACGTTGTTCTTCAATTGAAGACAATGGAAGTGGACGGTTACGAAGCAGTCCAACTCGGCTTTGGTGATATCAAAGAAGGTCGTCAAAACAAACCGCAAAAAGGTCACGCAGCGAAAGCTAGTGCGACACCTAAGCGCTTCATTAAAGAAATCCGTACATCTGTAACAGATTTCGAAATCGGTCAAGAGATTAAAGCAGATACTTTCGCTGCAGGCGAAATGGTTGATGTAACAGGTACGTCGAAAGGTAAAGGTTTCGCTGGAGCAATCAAGCGTCACAACCAATCACGTGGTCCAATGGCTCACGGTTCGCGTTACCACCGTCGCCCAGGTTCAATGGGTCCTGTCGCTCCAAACCGTGTATTCAAAGGGAAATTGCTCCCAGGACGCATGGGTGGAGAGCAAGTCACTGTTCAAAACCTTGAAATCGTAAAAGTTGATGTAGAACGCGGCTTACTCCTCGTCAAGGGTGCTATCCCAGGCGCACGTAAGAGCCAAGTTGTCGTCAAAACTGCGGTAAAAGGCAACTAATTTGTTTGCAAGGAAAGGAGGAATAACGAATGCCTAAAGTAGCTTTGCTTAACCAAACAGGTACACAAGTTGGAGACATCGAGTTGGCAGATGCCGTTTTCGGAATCGAGCCAAACGAAGCAGTCGTATACGATGCAATCGTCATGCAACAAGCTTCACGTCGCCAAGGTACACATGATACAAAAGGTCGCTCGGAAGTTCGCGGTGGCGGCCGTAAACCATGGAAACAAAAAGGTACTGGTCGTGCACGCCAAGGTTCGATCCGTTCGCCACAATGGGTTGGCGGTGGAACAGTCTTCGGTCCAACACCACGTTCGTACGCTTATAAACTTCCTAAAAAGGTTCGTCGTCTCGCATTACGTTCAGCACTTTCTTCGAAAGTCGCTAACAACGAGTTCATCGTTCTTGAAGGATTGACAATCGATGCTCCGAAAACAAAAGACATGATTTCGGTCTTCGCTGCTCTTTCAATCGAACGTAAAGTCCTCGTCGTTACTGCTGATTACAACGAGACAGTCGTTCTTTCAACACGCAACATTCCGGGTGTCACAGTCGTTGACGCTGCTGGAGTAAACGTCCTTGATCTTGTCGCACACGACAAAGTCATCTTCACGAAGGATGCAGTTGCGAGAGTAGAGGAGGTGCTTGCATAATGGCAAACGCACACGACATTATCAAACGTCCTGTAATTACTGAACGCTCAGTGAACCAAATGGCTGAGAAAAAGTACACGTTCGAAGTAGACGTAAAGGCATCTAAGACACAAATCAAAGATGCAGTTGAAGCGATCTTCGGCGTTAAAGTTGAAAAAATCAACACACTTATCTCTAAACCAAAAGCAAAACGCGTAGGTCGTCACGCTGGTTACACAGCACGCCGCAAAAAAGCGGTCGTCACGCTTACTGCAGATAGCAAAGAACTCGATTACCTCGGTTAATCGGTACTCTGTAGAAAAGGAGGGAACTCTCGATGGGAATTAAAAAGTTTAAACCGACCACTAACGGTCGTCGTAATATGACTGCTCTTGACTTTGCTGAGATTACGGCTTCACGTCCTGAAAAATCGTTAACTGAAAAGCTTTCGAAAAAGGGCGGACGTAACAACCAAGGTCGCTTGACAGTACGTCACCAAGGTGGCGGACACAAACGTAAATACCGTATCATCGACTTCAAACGTAACAAGGATGGCATCGCTGGCCGTATCGCTACAATCGAGTACGATCCGAACCGCTCTGCAAACATCGCTCTTGTACACTACATCGATGGTGAAAAACGCTACATCCTCGCACCTAAAGGATTGAAAGTTGACATGCAAGTCATGTCAGGAGTTGAGGCTGACATTAAAGTCGGTAACGCTCTTCCACTTTCAAACATCCCAGTTGGTACATTGATCCACAACATCGAACTTAAGCCAGGTAAAGGTGGTCAGCTCGTTCGTTCAGCTGGTACTTCTGCTCAGCTTCTCGGTAAAGATGGTAAATACGCGATCGTTCGTCTTCAATCAGGCGAAACACGTATGATCCTTGCTACTTGCCGTGCAACAGTCGGCGCTGTCGGTAACGAAGAGCATGAGCTCGTCAATATCGGTAAAGCTGGTCGTTCACGCTGGCTCGGAAAACGTCCTACAGTTCGTGGTTCTGTAATGAACCCAGTTGATCACCCACACGGTGGTGGTGAAGGACGTGCTCCAATCGGTCGTTCAGGCCCACTTACTCCTTGGGGTAAACCGGCACTCGGCTACAAAACTCGTAAGAAAAACAAAGCGAGCGATAAATATATCGTCCGTCGTTCTAAAAAATAATTACGTGATTTCTGAACGGTTCGCAGGAACCGTTCCTGAATCATGCCAAAGGGAGGTACAACTATGGGTCGCAGCTTGAAAAAAGGTCCATTTGCAGATCACCATTTGCTCGCTAAGGTTGATAAAGCCAACGAAGCTGGTGACAAGCATGTTATCAAAACTTGGTCACGCCGCTCTACAATCTTCCCAGAGTTCATCGGTCACACGATCGCTGTCTACGATGGTCGTAAACACGTACCGGTTTACGTGACAGAAGATATGGTCGGTCACAAACTTGGTGAATTCGCGCCAACACGTTCTTATAAAGGACATGCTGGAAACGATAAGAAGACTAAACGTTAATCTGAGGGGAGGTACTCATTATGCAATCAAAAGCATCGGCTAATATGGTTCGCATTGCTCCTCGTAAGGCACGTCTAGTAGTAGACTTAATCCGCGGGAAGCAAATCGGCGAAGCACTTTCGATTCTTGCTTACACGAACAAGGCAGCAACGCCAATCGTTGAGAAAGTATTGAAATCGGCAATCGCGAACGCTGAGCACAACTTCGACATGAACATCGAAAACCTCGTAGTAACAGAGGCTTACGTAAACGAAGGTCCAACGCTCAAACGTTTCCGCCCACGTGCAATGGGTCGCGCAAGCCGCATCAACAAACGTACGAGCCACGTTCACATCGTGGTATCTGAAAAATAAGGAGGGATTACCGTGGGTCAGAAGATTAACCCAACTGGTCTTCGCGTAGGTATCATCAAAGACTGGGAATCACGTTGGTTCGCAGATAAAGACTATGCTGATCTCCTTCATGAAGACTACGTAGTTCGTGAATATATCGAAAAACGTCTTAAAGACGCTAGTGTCTCTAAAATTGAAATCGAGCGCGCAGCAAACCGCTTGAACATTTCACTTCACACTGCTAAGCCGGGTATGGTTATCGGTAAAGGCGGTTCTGAAATCGAAACACTTCGTACAGACATCACTAACCTTGCAAAAGGCAAACGCGTTCACGTTAACGTCGTTGAAGTGAAAAACCCGGATGCAGTTGCTAAACTTGTCGCTGAGAACATCGCACGCCAACTTGAAGGTCGTGTTTCGTTCCGTCGTGCAATGAAGCAATCAATCCAACGTTCTATGCGTTCAGGTATCAAAGGAATCAAGACTGAAGTTTCTGGTCGTCTTGGCGGCGCTGATATCGCTCGTTCAGAGAAGTATTCAGAAGGAACAGTTCCACTTCATACACTCCGTGCAGACATCGATTACGGTACTGCTGAAGCTGATACAACTTACGGCAAAATTGGCGTAAAAGTATGGCTCCACCACGGTGAAGTGCTTCCTACGAAAAAAGCAGCATCAAACGAACAATAATCCACATCCGTCTAGGGAAGGAGGCAACACAACATGTTGTTACCAAAACGTGTAAAATATCGTCGTGTTCACCGCGGCAACATGCGTGGTAAAGCGAAACGTGGTACTACAGTACACTTCGGCGAGTTCGGTATCCAAGCTCAAGAAGCTAGCTGGATCACTAGCCGTCAAATCGAATCAGCGCGTATCGCGATGACTCGTTATATGAAACGTGGTGGTAAAGTGTGGATCAAGATCTTCCCACACAAACCATACACTAAAAAACCTCTTGAAGTCCGAATGGGTTCAGGTAAAGGTGCTCCGGAGGGCTGGGTTGCAGTCGTCAAACCGGGTAAAGTAATGTTCGAAATCGCAGGAGTATCGGAAGAGATCGCACGCGAAGCTCTCCGTCTTGCATCACACAAACTTCCAGTAAAATGTAAGTTCGTAAAACGTGAAGAAAATGGTGGTGATACGAATGAAAGCAACTGATCTCCGTCAGCAAACTACAGAAGAGCTCAACGGTAAAGTCGGTTCGTGGAAAGAAGAGTTGTTCAACCTTCGTTTCCAACTCGCGACTGGTCAGCTTGAGAACCCTGCTCGTATCCGTGAAGTGCGCAAGTCGATTGCACGCGCGAAAACCGTTCTTCGTGAACGCGAACTCGGCATCAACAACGCATAATTCACTCGGATTCTGAGAGGAGGAACACTCAATGGAACGCACTAACAACCGCAAAGTATTAACTGGACGCGTCGTATCTGACAAAATGGATAAAACGATCGTTGTTTCAGTTGAGACAAAAGTAAAGCACAAGCTCTACGGCAAACGCGTAAACTACTCGAAGAAGTATAAAACGCATGATGAAAGCAACACAGCTAAAATCGGTGATGTTGTACGCATTCAAGAAACACGTCCACTTTCTAAGGACAAACGTTTCCGTCTCGTAGAAGTCGTCGAAAAAGCAGTAATCATCTAAACTCTAATTAGTTCGGGTGAATAAACATCCGGAGGGAGGTACAATCGTATGATTCAACAAGAATCTCGCTTGAAAGTAGCAGATAACTCAGGAGCTCGTGAAGTCTTGACGATCAAAGTCCTCGGTGGATCTGGTCGTAAAACTGCTAACATCGGTGATGTAATTGTTTGCACAGTTAAACAAGCAACACCAGGTGGCGTTGTCAAAAAAGGTGAAGTTGTACGCGCAGTAGTCGTTCGTACTAAACGTGGCGTTCGTCGTAAAGACGGTTCGTACATCCGTTTTGACGAAAATGCAGCAGTCATCATCAAAGATGATAAAAGCCCACGTGGCACACGTATCTTCGGACCAGTCGCACGCGAACTTCGTGAAAAAGACTTCATGAAGATCGTCTCGTTGGCACCGGAAGTACTTTAATTCCAAAGAATTCCTACAAGGAGGTGCTCTAACGATGCATGTCAAAAAAGGTGATAAAGTTCAGGTTATGACTGGTAAAGATAAAGGCAAACAAGGTGTTGTCCTTACTGCTATGCCTAAAAAAGATCGCATTATCGTCGAAGGCGTTAATATGATCAAAAAACACTCAAAACCTTCTCAACTCAACCCGCAAGGCGGAATTGTCGAGAAAGAAGCACCGATTCACGTATCGAACGTTATGCTCATCGACCCTAAGACAGGAAACCCAACACGCGTTGGTTTCACTGTGGTTGACGGCAAGAAAGTACGTATCGCTAAAAAATCGGGCGAAGCTTTAGATAAATAAGAAGATTTAAAGAAAGGAGGTCCACTTTCTGATGAACCGTTTAAAAGCTAAATACCAAGACGAAATCGTCAAAGTAATGATGGAGAAATTCAACTATACTTCTGTAATGCAAGCGCCGAAAGTCGATAAGATCGTAATCAACATGGGTGTTGGTGACGCTGTTACGAACACGAAAGCACTTGACATGGCAGTCGAAGAGCTTCAGCTCCTCACTGGTCAGAAGCCACTCATCACGAAAGCTAAGAAATCAATCGCTGGTTTCAAACTTCGTGAAGGTATGCCAATCGGCGCGAAGGTAACACTTCGTGGAGAGCGCATGTATGAGTTCCTCGACAAGTTGATCAACGTGTCACTTCCACGTGTACGTGACTTCCGTGGTGTATCGAAGAAATCATTCGATGGCCGTGGTAACTACACGCTAGGCGTGAAGGAACAATTGATCTTCCCAGAGATCGACTACGATCGCGTATCGAAAGTCCGTGGTATGGACATCGTTATCGTTACAACTGCAAATACGGATGAAGAGTCACGTGAGCTTCTCACTGCACTCGGCATGCCATTCCAAAAATAAGGGAGGTCGACAACATGGCTAAGAAATCAATGATCGCACGTGAAGTAAAACGCCAAGCACTCGTAGAGCGCTACGCTGAACAACGCGCAGAATTGAAAGCACAAGGCGACTACATCGGCTTGAGCAAACTCCCACGTAACTCTTCAGCGGTTCGTTTACACAACCGTTGCAGTATCACTGGCCGTCCACACGGTTACATTGGTAAATTCGGTATCAGCCGTATTAAGTTCCGTGATCTTGCTCATAAAGGTCAAATCCCTGGTGTTAAAAAAGCAAGCTGGTAATTCATTAAAGTTGTGAAAGGAGGTACATCGCATGGTTATGACAGATCCGATTGCAGATATGCTTACACGCATTCGTAATGCAAACATGGTTCGCCATGAGAAGTTGGAAATGCCAGCTTCTACAATCAAACGTGAAGTCGCTGAAATCCTCAAACGTGAAGGTTTCATCCGCGATGTTGAATATCTCGAGGACAGCAAACAAGGTACGCTCCGCGTATTCCTTAAGTACGGCGCAAGCAACGAACGCGTCATCACTGGACTCAAACGTATCTCGAAACCAGGTCTTCGCGTTTACGCGAAAGCTGATGAAATCCCGAAAGTACTCGGTGGTCTCGGAATCGCTATCGTTTCAACATCTAAAGGTGTTATGACAGACAAAGAAGCTCGCCAACAAAAAGTCGGCGGCGAAGTGATCGCATACATCTGGTAATTCACGCATAAAAAGAACGGAGGTGTCTTAAATGTCACGTATTGGTAAAAAGCCAGTCGTTATCCCAGCAGGCGTTACAGTAACAGTTGAAAACAGCACAGTTACGGTAAAAGGTCCTAAAGGTGAACTTACTCGTGAGTTCAACCCGACAATGGCTATCAACGTAGAAGGTAATGAATTGACTGTCACTCGTCCAAACGACGAGAAAGCTAACCGTACAATCCACGGAACGACTCGTGCGCTTATCGCGAACATGGTCGAAGGTGTAAACAACGGTTTCGCTAAGACACTCGATATCCAAGGTGTTGGTTACCGTGCTCAAAAGCAAGGTAACAAAATCGTACTCAACCTCGGTTATTCACACCCAATCGAGTACACTCCGGAACAAGGCATTGAAGTCGAAGTTCCTACGAATACGCAAATCATCGTCCGCGGAATCAACAAAGAGCGTGTTGGACACGTTGCTGCATTGATCCGTTCGTACCGTCAGCCTGAGCCGTACAAAGGTAAAGGAATTCGTTACAGTGATGAAGTCGTTCGTCGTAAAGAAGGTAAAACAGGTAAGTAATTCGTTGATACGAATTGACCGGAAAGGAGTGGCATAAATGATCTCAAAGGCAAACAAAAATGCTACGCGTAAAAAGCGTCATGGTCGTGTACGTCGTACAATCATCGGGACTGCAGCTCGTCCACGCTTGAATGTATTCCGTTCGAACAAGAACATTTACGTACAAGTCATTGACGATGCAACACATGCAACACTCGCATCTGCATCATCACTCGACCTTGAAAAAGGCAACACGACTGACGCTGCATCAGCAGTTGGTAAGCTTGCAGCTGAACGCGCTCTTGAAAAAGGTATTGAAACAGTCGTTTTCGACCGTGGAGGATATCTCTATCATGGACGTATTAAAGCAGTAGCTGAAGCAGCTCGTGAAGCTGGTCTCAAATTCTAATAGAAAAGGAGGGAACCTCTACATGCGCCAGTTAGAAATTAACATGGATCAACTCGAAGAACGCGTTGTTACTGTAAACCGCGTCGCGAAAGTAGTAAAAGGTGGCCGTCGCTTCCGTTTTGCTGCACTCGTCGTCGTAGGTGACAAGAATGGTCACGTAGGTTTCGGTACGGGTAAAGCTCAGGAAGTGCCTGAAGCGATCCGTAAAGCAATCGAAGATGCAAAGAAAAACATGGTTAACGTTCCAATCGTTAACACTACAATTCCACACGAAATCAACGGAATTTTCGGTGCAGGTCACGTCTTCTTGAAACCTGCTTCTGAAGGTACTGGAGTCATCGCTGGTGGCCCAGTTCGTGCGGTTCTCGAATTAGCGGGAATCAACGACATTCTTTCGAAATCACTTGGATCAAGCACTCCAATCAACATGGTTCGTGCGACTGTTAAAGGTCTCACTTCACTTAAACGTGCTGAAGACGTTGCGAAACTCCGCGGTAAAACCGTCGAAGAACTTCGCGGTTAAGAAAGGGAGGGAATACAGATGGCGAAACTCGCAGTTACCCTCACACGCAGCATGATCGGTCGTCCGGAGAACCAACGCGTTACTACTCGTACGCTTGGTCTCCGTAAGATGCACCAAACTGTTGTCGTACCTGACAACGCTGCTATGCGTGGGATGATTAACCACGTGTCACACTTATTGACAGTAAAAGAAATTCAAGAGTAATACGTTCGATATAATTTTATGAGGAGGTGCCCCACTATGAAACTCCATGAATTGAAACCAGCTGCTGGTTCACGTTCAGAACGCAACCGTGTAGGTCGCGGTATGTCTTCTGGTAACGGTAAGACTTCTGGCCGTGGTCACAAAGGTCAAAAAGCTCGTTCAGGCGGTGGTGTTCGTCCAGGTTTCGAAGGTGGACAAAACCCACTTTTCCGTCGTTTACCAAAACGCGGCTTCAACAACCCAACTCGTAAAGAGTTCGCGGTTATCAACCTTGACACACTTAACCGTTTTGAAGATGGAACGGAAGTAACACCAGAACTTCTTATCGAGACTCGCGCAGTCAAAGGTATGAAGGATGGCGTGAAGATCCTTTCTAACGGTAAGATTGAAAAGAAACTGACAGTAAAAGCTCACAAGTTCTCCGAAGCTGCGAAGCAAGCGATCGAAGCTGCCGGCGGTACGGTTGAGGTGATCTAATGTTTCAAGCGATCTCCAATATGTGGCGCGTAGCCGACATCCGTCGGCGCATTCTCTTTACCTTGGCTCTGATTATCGTGTTCCGTATCGGTGCACATATCCCAGTCCCAATGGTAAACACTGAAGTATTCAAGATTGACGAGAATGGTATTCTTGGCTTCTTGAACTCCTTCGGCGGGAATGCTTTGCAGAATTTCTCACTCTTTGCGATGGGAATCATGCCGTATATCACGGCCTCGATCGTTGTCCAACTCTTACAGATGGACGTTGTTCCAAAGTTTGCCGAATGGGCAAAACAAGGAGAGGCGGGCCGTAAGAAGTTAGCAACGGTAACGCGCTATGGAACGATCGTACTCGGCTTAGTCCAAGCGTTTGGAATCGCGCTTGGATTTAACCGTATCTACCCAGGTCTTGTCAATGAAGATTTTGGCACCTGGACGTACGTGATGATTGCACTTGTTTTGACGGCGGGTACCGCATTCTTGATGTTCCTCGGTGAACTCATCACGGAGAAGGGCATTGGTAACGGGATATCAATGATCATCTTCGCTGGGATCGTCGCGGGCTTCCCGAACGCATTCCGTCAGATCTATGAAACAAAGCTCCAAAATGCAGGGGATGCTTTGTTTGTCAATGTGCTTTATATCGTACTGTTGCTTTTAATCATCATCGCGGTCATCGTCGGTGTCATCTATGTGCAGCAAGCTGCCCGGAAGATTCCGATTCAGTACGCCAAGCGTACGGTGAACCGTGCACCAGTCGGCGGCCAATCGACACACTTGCCGATTAAGCTTAACGCTGCTGGTGTTATCCCAGTTATCTTCGCTGTATCGTTTATGGTGACTCCACCAACGGTTGCAAGTTTCTTTGCAAGTCCGGAGAACGCGACGAAGATCCGTGACATTTTCGACTATACGAGTCCAATCGGTATGTCGATTTATGTGGCGCTCATCATCGCATTCTCGTACTTCTATACATTCGTTCAGGTCAATCCGGAACAAATGGCAGAGAACCTTCAAAAACAAGGCGGATACATTCCTGGTATTCGTCCTGGTAAGCAAACGGAACAATACATCACGAAGATCCTATACCGTCTGACATTCTTCGGTTCACTCTTCCTTGCTGTCATCGCGGTAACACCAACGTTCTTTATTAAGTTCGCTGGTTTACCGAACTCGGTGCAGATTGGTGGAACAAGCTTGTTGATCGTCATCGGTGTAGGTCTTGAGACGATGAAACAGATTGAAAGTCAACTGGTTAAACGACACTACAAAGGCTTTATCCGATAAGGCGGGAGGAAGGGGACCATCCCTTTCCTTTCTGTTGTGTCTATAGAGTCTATAGAAGTGGAGGCTACCGACATGAATCTTGTATTGATGGGCTTGCCGGGTGCTGGAAAAGGGACGCAGGCTGCGAAAATTATCGAAGACTACGCCATTCCACACATCTCGACAGGCGACATGTTCCGCGCGGCGATCAAAGATCAAACACCGCTCGGGCAGGAAGCGAAATCGTACATGGATAAAGGGGAACTCGTTCCGGACGAAGTCACAATCGGCATCGTACGTGAGCGTCTCGCCAAAGAAGACTGTGCAAATGGTTTTCTTCTTGACGGTTTCCCACGCACAGTGAAACAAGCAGACGCTCTTGAGGCATTGCTTGCGGATCTAAACAAACAAATCGATCACGTCATTCACATCGGTGTGAACCCGGAGAAACTTGTCCCTCGTTTGACAGGCCGCCGGATTTGTCCGACATGTGGAGCAACGTATCACGTCATCTACAACCCACCAAAAGTGGAGGGTGTCTGTGATATCGACGGATCAGCACTTGTTCAACGTGAAGATGATCAAGAAGAAACGGTTCGCCGTCGTCTTGAAGTCAACGTCGCACAAGCGCAACCTTTGATTGACTTTTACGCTGAAAAAGGGTATCTTCGTAATTTGGACGGTGATCGTCCGATTAATGAAGTTTATTCCGATGTTCAAGCACTTCTTGGTGGTCAGTAATGATCATTACGAAAGCGCCGCGTGAAATCGATATTATGCGGAAGGCGGGACAAATCGTCGCCCGGACGCATAAAGAGTTGAAAGCTCATATTCGTCCAGGGATCACAACGGGGCAACTCGATGCGATTGCTGAACGGTATATTCGAAGTCAAGGGGCAACACCATCGTTTAAAGGTTATAATGGGTTTACTGGCAGCATCTGTGCGTCGGTAAATGAAGAACTTGTCCATGGTATTCCGGGTGACCGCGTACTCCACGATGGAGACATCATCTCGATTGATATCGGGGCGGAGTATAACGGATATCACGGAGATTCAGCCTGGACATATCCGGTAGGTACAATCTCTGAAGAGACGAAGCGGTTACTTGACGTAACTGAAGAATCTCTGTATAAAGGATTGGAGCGCGCCAAAGCCGGCGTGCACCTGACAGATATTTCGCATGCGATTCAGTCACATGTTGAAGCTGCGAATTTTTCTGTAGTCCGCGAATATGTGGGCCACGGCGTGGGACAAAATTTGCATGAAGATCCGCAAATTCCACATTATGGACCACCGGGGAAAGGGCCGCGCCTGAAAACCGGCATGACCTTGGCGATTGAGCCAATGGTGAATGTCGGGAAACGCTATGTTCGCACGCTATCGGACAATTGGACGGTAGTGACAGTGGACGGTAGCATGTGCGCCCACTTTGAGCACACCATCGCCATCACAGACGAAGGCTACGAGATCTTAACGGTCGATGCAGAGTGAGCTGTGCGCGTTATTGGTGTCACCTTTCTATAAGCCGCTATCCACTCGTGTTTGTGACCGATGATTCTCTCACGGCTACTGTAGAAAGCCCCTAAGCGCTACAAATCGTCTGGGCTCCCAATCAACTTTATAGAGAAAGGGGTATAATTGATGGCGAAACAAGATGTAATCGAAGTGGAAGGTACGGTTATCGAACCGCTTCCAAACGCGATGTTTAAGGTGGAGTTAGAAAACGGCCACACGGTCCTCGCGCACGTCTCAGGGAAAATTCGGATGCACTTCATTCGGATCCTGCCAGGAGATAAAGTAACAGTTGAGTTGTCACCATACGACTTGACTCGCGGACGGATCACATACCGTTTCAAATAAAAACTCCGATTTTTTCAGGAGGAGGTATTCACAATGAAAGTAAGACCTTCGGTTAAACCGATCTGTGAAAAGTGTAAAGTTATCCGCCGTAAAGGCAAAGTAATGGTTATTTGCGAAAACCCTAAGCATAAACAAAAACAAGGGTAATTAAACAAGGAGGTGCACACATGGCACGTATTGCTGGTGTAGATATTCCACGTGAGAAACGCATCGTTATCTCACTCACTTACATCTATGGTGTTGGTAAAACGACTGCTCAGAAAGTCTTGAAAGAAGCTGGTATCTCTGAAGATACTCGTACTCGTGAATTGACTGAAGAACAACTCAACCAACTCCGTGATGGATTAGATAAAGTAAAAGTTGAGGGTGACCTTCGTCGTGAAATCTCACTCAACATCAAACGTTTGATCGAAATCGGTTGCTACCGTGGTGTTCGTCACCGTCGTGGTCTTCCAGTTCGTGGTCAAAACACTAAAAACAACTCGCGTACTCGTAAAGGCCCACGCCGTACAGTAGCGAACAAGAAGAAGTAAGGGAGGGTAAACTAAGATGGCAAAACGTAAACAGAATGTTCGTAGTAAACGTAAAGTCAAAAAGAATATTGAATCTGGTATCGTGCATATCCGTTCAACATTCAACAACACAATCGTTACGATCACTGACATGCAAGGGAATGCAATCTCTTGGGCAACTGCAGGAAACATGGGCTTCAAAGGCTCACGTAAATCAACTCCATTTGCTGCGCAACTCGCTTCTGAAACTGCTGCGAAAACAGCAATGGATAACGGTATGCGTACTGTAGAAGTTAACGTTAAAGGTCCTGGTGCAGGTCGTGAAGCTGCAATCCGTGCGCTCCAAGCAATCGGTCTTGAAGTAACAGCGATCCGTGACGTAACTCCAGTTCCACACAACGGTTGCCGCCCTCCAAAACGTCGTCGCGTGTAACCCGTCTTGTACTGCAAAGCGGGAATTCGAGTAGACTTTTGTTGATCGTATGACCAAGCAAGGCAGTAGAAACGTGCACAAGACGGTTGGCGATTGAACGCGATGGCCAACATGACGATATTCAAGGAGGGGTTCAGATGATCGAAATCGAAAAGCCGAAGATTGAAACGGTCGAATTAAGCGACAACGCTACGTTTGGTAAATTCGTGGTAGAACCGCTTGAGCGTGGATTCGGTACAACGCTTGGTAACTCATTGCGTCGTATCCTATTATCTTCACTTCCGGGTGCTGCAGTCACTGCAGTCCAAATCGATGGCGTTCTTCATGAGTTCTCGACGATTGATGGCGTTGTAGAAGACGTTACCCAAATCATCTTGAACCTCAAGAAACTCGCCCTCAAAGTTTACTCGGAAGAAGAGAAAACACTTGAGATCGATATTCAAGGCGCTGGCGTTGTTACTGCTGCGAACATTACGCATGACAGCGACGTCGAAATCCTCAACCCAGAACTGCACATCGCAACACTTGCAGAAGGTGCATCACTTCATATGCGTCTGACAGCTCGTCGTGGCCGTGGTTACGTTCAGGCTGAAGATAACAAACGGGACGATATGCCAATCGGTGTAATCCCAATTGACTCGATTTACACGCCAATTCAACGTGTAAACTATCAAGTTGAAAAAACACGTGTTGGTCAAGATGCGAGCTTCGATAAGTTGACGCTTGATGTTTGGACGGACGGTTCAATCCGCCCTGAAGAAGCAGTGTCACTCGGTGCAAAAATCATGACAGAACACTTAAACATCTTTGTTGGTCTTACGGACGAAGCGCTCCATGCCGAAATCATGGTCGAAAAGGAAGAAGATCAAAAAGAAAAAGTACTTGAAATGACGATCGAAGAACTCGATCTTTCAGTTCGTTCGTACAACTGTTTGAAACGTGCCGGCATCAATACGGTTCAAGAACTCGCGAACAAGAGCGAAGACGAGATGATGAAAGTTCGTAACCTCGGACGTAAATCACTCGAAGAAGTTCAAGCGAAACTCGATGAACTCGGACTGGGCCTACGTAAAGAAGACTAAAACTATTAATTGCACGAAGGAGGGAATCCATCCATGGCATACTCGAAATTAGGCCGTACAAGCTCACAACGTAAGGCACTTTTGCGTGACCTTGCGACTGATCTCATCATCAATGAGCGTATCCAAACTACAGAACAAAAAGCGAAGGAACTTCGTCCAGTCGTTGAGAAACTCATCACTTTAGGTAAACGCGGTGATCTCCACGCTCGTCGTCAAGTTGCATCGTTCGTTCGTCGCGAAGCTGCTGGTCAAAACGAAGCTGGTAAAACACAAGATGCAATCCAAAAGTTGTTTGCTGATGTTGCTCCACGTTTTGCTGAGCGTCAAGGTGGTTACACACGTATCATGAAAATGGGACCACGTCGTGGTGACGGCGCAGAAATGGTCATCATCGAACTCGTTTAATTTTTAAATGATTCGGATAAAAAGGGCAGTGCGTAACTCGCTTCTGCCCTTTTGTTACAAATGAAATTATTTTGATTTGATGAAGGAGGAGCAGACATGACAAAGCTGATTGAGCTGGAACAGGTGACATACCGTTACCCGGAACAAGAACAACCAGCCTTACGCGATGTCTCTCTTTCGATTCATTCGCAGGAATGGGTCGCGATCGTTGGACACAACGGCTCTGGAAAATCAACGCTGACAAAGTTGTTTAACGGATTGTTGCTTCCTGAACAAGGAACGGTCACTGTCAACGAGACATTCTCGAGTGCAGTGCCGGAGCAACTGTGGGAGATGCGCCGCGCAATCGGAATCGTCTTTCAAAATCCGGATAATCAATTTGTTGGCACGACCGTGCGCGACGACGTGGCATTTGCCCTTGAAAATTGGGGTGTGCCACGCGAGGAAATGGTTCGTCGTATCGACGACAGTCTAGCGCGCGTTGGCCTTACGGATTTTGTTGATCGGGAACCCCATCAACTATCCGGCGGACAGAAGCAGCGTGTCGCAATCGCCTCGGCGCTTGCGATGCGCCCTGATGTTCTCGTGCTCGATGAAGCAACATCGATGCTTGATCCGATTGCACGATCTGAGGTTATGTCGACCGTCCAGGAATTATATGAACAACATCCGATGGCCGTCGTTGCCATCACACATGAACTCGACGAAGTCTTACGGGCCAGTCGTGTGATTGTCATGGATGCGGGTCAAATCGTATTAGAAGGAACACCGCAAGAGGTGTTTGCACAATCCGCGTTTCTTGAGCAGATTGGACTAGATGTTCCGTTTGTCGTCCGGGTGCAGGAACAACTTTCAGCACGTGGTCTTACTTACGCGGACACGATACTAGATGAAAGAGACTTGGTGAACCGCTTATGCCAATCTTAATCCAGGAATTAAATTATACGTACCAACTCAATAGTCCGTTTGAACGAGTCGCGCTGCGTGATGTGAATCTTGAGATTCCGTCAGGGGCGCTTGTTGCGTTTGTGGGGCATACCGGTTCCGGAAAATCGACGCTCGTCCAACACATCAACGGGTTGTTGAAGCCGACTGCCGGGAAGGTACAGGTCGATGACATCATCATCGAACCCAAACGAAAACAAGATTTAAAAGCGTTACGTAAACGGGTCGGTCTTGTGTTCCAATATCCGGAATATCAATTGTTTGAAGAAACCGTCTTGAAGGATGTCATGTTTGGACCGATGAACTTCGGTCATGAACCGGCGGAAGCAGAGCGGTTGGCAAAAGATGCATTACGTACCGTCGGACTGGATGAAGTATTCTGGTCACGTTCGCCGTTTGACCTGTCTGGTGGGCAAATGAGGCGTGTTGCGATTGCGGGCGTACTCGCTAGTCAACCAGACGTGTTGATCGTCGATGAACCAACTGCCGGGCTCGATCCGCAAGGACGAAAGCAGATGTTGCGTCTGTTTGCCGAATTGCATGCCCAAGCAGGAATGACGTTGCTGTTGATCACACATGATATGGATCAGGTCCTTGAGTATACAAACCGGGTCGTCGTGATGGAGGATGGGCAAGTCGCCTACGATGGAGAACCAATGGGTCTATTCCGTCAAGAAACGTTATTGCGCCAGTTCCATCTCGATTTACCACACGTCTTGGCGTTTGCCTGGCAAATGGCGGATCAGTTGAAGCTGACGCGTCCGGCGCTTCAGACAGAAGCTGAACTGATTGAGTGGATTTTACACGTACGGGGGGGAACACGATGATCGTCGGTCAACATATACCAGGTACATCGTATTTACACCGTTCGTCGGCTGTCGCGAAAATCATTTTTGCCTTTTGTTTCATTCCGCTCGTGTTTCTGGCGAACAATACGGCAACGAATGTCTTTTTGCTTGTGTTTACATTCTTGGCACTGGCAAGCAGTAAACTGCCAATCCGTTACGTCTTAAAAGGCTTGCGGCCGATTTTATTTTTAATCGTCTTCACGTTTATCATCCAGCTGCTGTTTACCCGGGAAGGGGCCGTTCTGATTGAACTGGGCTGGTTCAAGATTTACGAAGAAGGATTGCGTCTCGCCATCATCGTCTCGCTCCGGTTCTTCTATTTGGTGTCGATCACGACACTCGTCACGTTGACGACGTCGCCGATTGAACTGACAGACGCGATTGAGTTGTTACTCAAACCGTTTAAGATCGTCCGGGTACCGACGCACGAGATTGCCTTGATGTTGTCGATTTCACTCCGTTTCCTGCCGACGTTGGCAGAAGAGACGGAAAAGATCATGAAGGCACAGCAGGCACGCGGCGTCGACTTGTCGGCAGGTCCGATCAAAGAACGTTTGCGGGCAATCATTCCGCTGCTGATCCCACTCTTCATCTCGGCCTTTAAACGGGCGGAGGATCTCGCAACAGCGATGGAAGCCCGGGGATACCGGGGCGGAGAAGGGCGGACACGGCTCCGTGAGTCAAAATGGACAGGCCGTGATACCGGACTGATGATACTTCTGGTCGTCATCGGATTGCTTCTAGTCTATTTACGGGGAGGATTTTGATGCGACGTTTTAAATGTACGATTCAGTATGACGGAACGGACTATTCCGGTTATCAAGTGCAGCCAAACGGTCTGACGATCCAGGAAGTCCTCGAGAAGACGCTTGAGCGGATGCATAAGCACCCGGTCAAGGTTATCGGTTCCGGGCGTACAGACGCCCGTGTGCACGCACAGGGGCAGGTGATCCATTTTGATACGGAACTGTCGATTGCACCCGCAAGCATGGTGAAGGCCCTAAATACGTTATTACCGGACGATATTCGAATTCGTGACTGTATAGAGGTCGCTTCTGACTTCGAAGCAAGGTATGATGTAGTAGGGAAAGAATACCGGTACTTCGTGCGTCAGACGGAAGATGCGTTTCGGCGTCATCAATCCGTGCTGATTCCGTATTCGCTCGATGTGGCGCAAGTTCGTCTGGGACTGGCGCATTTAATCGGGACTCATGACTTCAGTTCGTTCTGTGTCGCGAAGACAGAGACGGACAATCGTGTTCGGACGATTTATGAGGCAGAGCTGATTGAACAAGGGGAAGAACTGATTTTCCGTTTCCGGGGAAGCGGCTTTCTCTACAATCAGATCCGTATCATGGTCGGCACGTTGCTTGATGTCGGACGCGGGCGTTTTGCACCGGAAGACATCAAACGGATGCTCGAAGCGAAGGATCGAAACGTCGCTGGTGTGACGGCACCACCGCACGGGTTATACCTTTGGGAAGTTTTCTATCCAGAGTCTAAAAAAGGCATTTGACATTAGCCGCTAAAAAACATACAATGTTTATTGGCATTTCATTTATTATGAAACCACAATCTTAGCCCCGTACACCTAAGATTCTGATAGATTCAAACAGTGAATAAATGAAAAATCAAAAAAGAAATTTTTAAATTCCTTAGGAGGTATTTTACATGCGCACAACTTTCATGGCGAAAGCTACTGATGTAGAACGCAAATGGCTCCTTATCGACGCAGAAGGCAAAACACTCGGTCGTCTTTCGAGCGAAGTGGCTTCACTTCTCCGCGGTAAGCACAAACCTACGTTCACACCACACGTTGACTGTGGGGATCACGTTATCCTCATCAACGTTGAGAAAATCGTTTTAACTGGTAACAAACTCGACAAAAAGGTCTACTACCGTCACTCTGGTCATCCAGGCGGCTTGAAGCAGACTGTCGCACGCGACTTACTCGCTAACAAACCTGAGCGTATGCTTGAACTCGCGATCAAAGGGATGCTTCCAAAAGGTAGCCTCGGTCGTCAAATGTTCAACAAACTCCACGTTTACGCTGGAGATACTCATAAGCAAGAAGCACAACAACCAGAAGTTTACGAACTTCGCGGTTAATACGAATTTAGGAGGAACTACACGATGGCAGATGTACGTTACTACGGCACTGGTCGCCGTAAACACGCGGCAGCTCGCGTTTTCCTCGTTGCTGGAGACGGTAAAGTCACAGTTAACGGGCGCGATATCAGCGAATACTTCGGTTATGAAACTTTAATCATGACTGCAAAAGAACCACTTGTACTCACAGAAACAGAAGGCAAATACGATATCATGGTAACGGTTAAAGGCGGCGGCTTCACTGGTCAAGCAGGCGCAATCCGTCACGGTATCTCACGTGCTCTTCTTCAAGCGGATCCAGACTTCCGTGGCACACTTAAAGCTAAAGGTTTCCTCACACGCGATGCTCGTATGAAAGAACGTAAAAAATACGGTCTTAAAGCAGCACGTCGTGCACCTCAGTTCTCAAAACGTTAATCGTTTTATCTCTCATCCTTACGGGTGGGAGATTTTTTTGTTTAAAAAACCGCTTCTTGACCGGAAATGGTCAAGAAGCGGTTTTTAAGATATGTGCCGACGAATCCGGCGTATCAATAAGAAAAGCAATAACAGGCCAACGAACGTGAGCGGTACACTCCACAGGAACAGATCCTGTAAAAAAGCAGCCGGATCAAACGCAGTTTGCGAACCGACCTTTCCGACAAATGATGTATCCTGACTTAATACGGTGCTGTTTTCAGGGAGAGCGGGCTGATAAGTCGCGTTCGCTTCATACGACGTATAAAAGTAGAACGCATAACCGATATGTAAGAGAACGGTCAAGATGCCCGCGAAGGCGAACATTTTTTTCATCAAAAAACTCCTTTTTCCGAATGCTTGGTGAGGACAAGTCCATCATCAAGTATACCGGATTCTGTTTTCGGGAACAGAGGAGAAAGGAGTGTGGTGAAAGATGACACTATCAGTCAGTTGGTTGCTCGAGCGGGCCAATCGAAAACTGGATGTTCCCGGACTCTCGCCGGAAGTCGCCCGAAAGACACGCCAAGTCATCCGGGAGCTTCATGTCAAAGGAATTTATGTCGGGGTGGCCCAAGGCTTCCGGTCCTATGCCGAGCAGGAGAAACTCTATGCGCAAGGACGAACGACGCCGGGAGCGATTGTCACGAATGCCCGTGGAGGGCAATCGAATCATAACCGCGGGATTGCCGTTGATCTGTTTCAATACTCCATGGACGGAATGGAAGCGATCTTTAATACCGATGCCAACTTTCAACAAATCGTCCAGGCAATGAAACGGCAAGGGTTTTCCTGGGGCGGAGACTGGAGTGGATTTAAAGATTACCCGCACTTTGAGTTAAATAAAGTGACGACGGATGTTTTGGTGCCTTATCCGGGACAACCGCTCTATCGAGGGGCCGTCCAGATGAACAGCCGGGACATCGAGCGGATTCAGCGGGCGGTCAAGGCAACCGTCACGAAACGATTTGATGCAGAGACGGTTGAAAAGGTCCGTGCCTACCAAGCACGCCAAGGATTAGCGGTTGACGGAGTCGTCGGACCGGCAACCTGGAATCGAATGTTTTAACAAATCGGGAGATCCCTTTTAGCGACAGCGCGGAGGAGATCTCTTTTTTTAAAGCTGCTGGACCGATTCTTCCGGGTCGACAAGGAAATGTCATCCTTTATGAGCCGAAATGTGCAAGCGCTATCTTATTTTTGTTATACTGAAATGGATTAAATCGAACGTTCTCAGGGGGAAGGCACTATGTTGAATGAACAAGAAATTCGCGAGGTGGTCGGGCAATTGATCGATCCGACGATTGAACGCTCGCTTTCAGATACGAACGGGATTCGGGATGTCCGCATCAAGGGGGATTATGTCAGTCTGAAAATCGCCCTTGCTCAAGCGGGTTCCGGTGAACAGTTGACGTTACAGCAACAGATTGTCAAAGAATTAAAGGAAAAAGGATTCAAGACGGTCGGCTTACGTTTTGAGGCACTCGGTGATCACGGGATCCAAGCGGCCACGACGCCGTCGATTCTCAAACCGGAGTCGGGTACGACCTTCATCGCGATTGCTTCCGGTAAAGGGGGCGTCGGAAAATCAACTGTTTCCGTCAACTTGGCAGTGGCACTCGCCCGGGCAGGGAAAAAGGTTGGTTTGATTGATGCGGACATCTACGGATTCAGCGTCCCGGACATGATGGGAATCGAAACCCGTCCGACGGTCGTCAATGACCGGATCGTTCCGCCTGAACGGTTTGGTGTCAAAGTCATCTCCATGGGCTTCTTCGTCGAAGACAATGCACCTGTCATCTGGCGTGGTCCAATGCTCGGGAAGATGTTAAACAACTTCTTCTCGGACGTCGAGTGGGGCGAACTGGATTATCTGTTGCTTGATTTACCTCCAGGCACCGGTGATGTGGCACTTGATATCCATTCGATGCTGCCGAGTTGCCAGGAATTAATCGTCACGACACCGCATGCGACTGCGGCATTTGTTGCAGCACGCGCCGGGGCGATGGCGATCAAAACAAACCACCGTCTGCTCGGAATTATCGAGAACATGGCGTATTTCGAAAGTCAGAAGACAGGCGAAAGAGAGTATGTCTTTGGTTCGGGTGGCGGAGAGAAGTTGTCAGAAGCGCTGAAAACAGATATCCTAGCTAAGATTCCACTTGGTCAACCGTATGCGAACGAGACGGATTTTGCACCGTCGATTTATCGTGACGGCCATCCATTTGAAACACACTATAATGAACTCGCAACGCGTGTCATCGAAAAAGTAGAGGGATAATGAATGAAGACTAGAGGATTTTTGAAGCTGTTTTGGATGACGCTCCTCATCGGGACGCTCGCCGGCTTCGTGTTTAACCTTGTTGCTGAACCAGGATATATCCGGAACCAATCGATCAGCGGATATGTCACCGCACTGGCTTACAGCAGCACATGGACTGCCATCAGCCTGATGGGATTCTTTTCGTACCTGATCCTGCACCGGGTGGGGCTTGATATCTTCCGGGGCGCGAGATTGTGGAACCGGGTCCAAATTGTCTTGATTGCGTTTGCCTTGTTTGACGGCATCTATTTACGCGGTCTGGCATTTGGGTTTGAGAAGACGAACTTGTACATCGGGGAAATGGTCGTTCTGTTGTTCATCGCCTTCCTCGTAGCCCGGACGAAAGCACGGGAAACGAATTTCACGGCTTTCATCCCGACCTTGTTTCTGATGACGGTCATCACATTAATTGAATGGGTGCCGGCACTTCAGGCGACACAGGATAAACGGATGTTGTGGGCGGCACTCGCCACACTACTCGTTTGTAACGCCTATCAGATTTTGATGTTACATCGGTTACAGGAAAAACCGAATTCAGCTAACGCAACGTCTGAAAAAAGAGCATAAAAGAAAGGGCGCCGTTCTACCGTTTGATCCGGTCAGAGCGGCGTCCATCTTTTTTTAATATTTTTTTAGAAAAACAGTTGACGTAAAAAACAAGAGTTGATATATTAATACATGTCGCTGAGGCACACGCCACACAGACACGTCGGAAACGAAAAAAACCTATGAAAAAAGTTATTGACACCAGTTAATACTTTACTGTAAGATTTAAAAGTCGTCAAACGA